>JAWVFS010000047.1:0-5038 GCA_033855795.1 Solirubrobacteraceae bacterium
CTTGGGAGACCACCGGGTAGATCTCGGAATACGTGCCTTCCAGATACACATTGGCCACGATGGCCGGCCCACCGTGCCCGGGGCCGGTGACGTAGAGGACATCGGCGTCGCTGCGCCGGATCAGCCGATTGAGTTGGGCGTACACCAGGTTGAGTCCGGGCGAGGTGCCCCAGTGCCCAAGTAGCCGCGGCTTGATGTGTTCCGGCGCCAGCGGCTGCCGCAGGAGCGGGTTGTCGCGCAGGTAGATCTGCGCCACCGTCAAATAGTTGGCCGCCTCCCAGTAGGCGACCAAACCGTCAAGCTCGGCGTCGCTGAGGACACCGGTTGCGCTCGACCGTGATTGAGCAGGCACGCGGCGAGACTAGCCGAGAGCCGCCGTGCCTCTTCACGGGTTTCTAACCCGGGAGGGTCGACCAGCTGCGGCCGTTCCAGTGAACAAGCGCGCTTGAGCCGCTGCGGGTGGTTCCAATCGCCCAGGCGTCGCTGACCGAGACCTGGACTCCCTGTCCCGCGCTAACGTTTCGACCCCGCTGGCCAGCGGGCATGCAGTCGGCGCGCTCATGTCCGTCCTACGCGCCACCCCCCCGCGCCGAGCACGCTGGCGCCGGCTGGTCAAGCCGGCGTTTTTCGTGCTCGCGTCGGCGATCACGGTCTGGGTGCTGATCAACAACGGCGACGAGCTGCTCGCCGCACTGGACAACATCAGCCACGTGGGTCCCGGGTGGCTCGCGCTCGCGCTGATCGCCGAGGTCGCTTCGTACGTGGCCTACGCGGCCGGCGAGCAATGGCTGCTCGCCGATGGCGGCGCGAGGGTCGGGCTGATCCCTCTCACGGAGCTGAGCATCGCAGCGCAGGCTGCCGCCTTCTGCATCCCGGGCGGCGTCGCCGTCAGCGGAGTGCTGACCTACAGGGTGCTCCGTCGTTTCCGGGTGGCGCCCGGCCTGGTCGTCGCCGTCGTCTTCATCATCTCGGCGCTCTACATGGTCGCGCTGGCCGCCTTGGCGCTCATCGCTGCCGCCATCGCGGGCACGCAGAACGCGATACCCAACCTGCTGCCGATCAGCTTTGGGCTCCTCGCCTTCGTGGGGGTGCTCGTCGGCGTGGTCCTCTGGTTGCGCCGCCGCGGAGACCTGGCTCGTGCCGGCCGCCGGCTCGGGCAGGCGATGGAGTCCTTCGCGCAGCGCGTCGGCCTGGAGGGCGCAGGACCGCCCGTGGACTGGGCCGGGGAGCTGGCCCAGGTCTCCTTTCGGGCGCGAGCGATCGCCGTAGCCACGCTCCTGCTCCTGGCCTGCTGGCTGGGCGATGCGCTCTGCCTCGCGTTGTCCTTCTACGCCGTGGGCATCACGCCGCCCTGGGAGGGCCTGCTCCTCATCTACGCCGCCGCTCAGCTCGCGGCAACCCTGCCCATTACGCCCGGCGGGCTTGGGGTGCTGGAGGGCAGCCTGACGGTCGGCCTCGTCGCGTTCGGTGGTTCAGAAGCCAGCACGCTGTCGGCCGTGCTGCTCTACCGCCTGATCAGTTTTTGGGGCTTGCTGCCGACCGGTGGCGTGGCCTACCTGCGCGTCCGCCGCGGGCGCCGAGACGAAGCGGCGAGGGCGGCCGCATGAGGCCCCGGGTCGTCATCGTCGCCGCCCTTATCGTGCTGAGCGGGTGCGGAGTGGGCTCACGAGGGGGCGTGGCGACCAACAACGTCTCGGCCTGTGCCGCCGCGCTGCCGCTTGCGCGGGACACCCTTGGCCAGCACGGGACCCTCGTTCGCGTCCACCGCCTGCGGCGCGGCCAGGCCGCGGCCGTCCTGCGCGCTCTCGGCCGTCCTCTCTCTACCCGGCCCCCGCGCCCCCCGAATCGAAAGCCCCCGGGGCGCGAGCCGAAGCGCTGCCTGATCGTGTACCGCGGACCGTATCGTCAGGGGAGCGTGCCACGCGCGCGGAGCGAGCACGGACGCTACGCGGTGGTCATCGCGAAGGCGCGCCACCCGGCACTGGTCGCGGTCGTGCTGACGGACCGATTGCCGCCAAGCGTGCGCCGGTAGCCCGTGCCGAAGCGGCCGTCGAGAACCACCAGGATCCGCAAACGCATGTAGGGCATTTCTGGATTTCCCCGTCGGTTGAACTTCCCGTGACCGAGGGTAAGAATCTGCGCCGTCGTCTCAGTTGAGCCAAGGGTTCTGCGCTCGCGAAACGCAGCGCTCCACGGCTCGCATACAGGAGCTGCATGGAACGGATGGAGGCCTTGTATGACTGCTGAAGACTGGTCGGTGGCGACGATCGAGTGCGGCCCGCTCGCGATTCGGAGCAGCCGGCAAGGGGATGAGCATGTCGTGGCGCTCGAGGGGGCGTTGGACCTCGGAGGCGTCGAAGCGGTGCAGGACCTGATGCGGCGGGTCGAGCAGTCGGACGCCGGGCGCATCATCGTCGATCTGAGCGCGCTGCAGTTCATGGACTCGAGCGGTCTGCGTGCGATGTTGGGGATCGATGCGCGCTCGCGGGCGAACGGCAACCGTGTTGTGTTTCTTCGCGGCGGGCCCGCGGTCCAGCGGCTGTTCGAGATCACGGACACGGAGAGCCGGTTGCCCTTCCTCGACTGAGGGTCGGCCCCGTGGCGGTGCGGGTGGCCCCCACCCAAATCCGGTTCGGCGGTTGCACGCATCGCAGGCGGTGCGTCGGGGTATGTCGAGGGTGTGGTGATGCGGCGGTTGCTTGCTCCTGATGCTGATGCCCCGGCGGCGGCGCGCGGGCTACTCAAAGAATTCGACGAAGTCATGGGCTGGCGGGCGGGAGATGCGGCGTTGGTCGTTTCCGAGCTGGTGACCAACAGCGTGCTGCACGGCGACGCCGGCGCCGAGCGTGCGATCGAGTTGGTCCTCGAGTTCAGCGACCCGGTGCTGCGCGTCGAGGTCTGCGATCACGGCGGCGCGCAGCCCGCCGCATCAGTTGAGGTGGTTGCGTCCGCGACAGGCTCGACGGGTTTTGGCTTGGCCATCGTTGACCTCCTCGCGGACGCTTGGGGGGTCGAAAGCAACGGACAGACCTGCGTCTGGGCGTGCTTTGAGCGCCCTGTGTGACGGTGAGCCTGGATGGCGAGACCCGACTCGAACCGGGGACACCACGATGCCATGGCCCACACTCCCAAGCTGCGCTACGTGGATCCGTCTATGCGACGAGGTCGCCTGTATTTCGCGGTGTGCCGGTTCTCCGCCACCAAGGCAGGGGCCTGGCTTTCCGTCAACGTCGCCTGGAAGGTCGACCCGTATCTGCTGAAGCTCACGAGGGGTCGGTTCAGCACCGCGGCGCCGGTTGCCGCGGCGCTGCTCGAGTCGCGAGGCGCACGGACAGGGCAGCCGCGTCGGAATGCCACGCTCTACTTCCACGACAGCGATCGGGTCACGATCATCGCGTCGCTGCGGGGATGGCCGAAGAACCCAGCCTGGTACTACAACCTCCGCAAGCATCCCGACGTCGTTTTCGGCGGCCGGCCGTTCCGCGCCGAAATCGTCGAAGACGAAGCTGAGCGGCAACGACTGTGGGGTCTTGCTGACCGCGTCTACCCGCAGTACGCCGACTTCCGTGAGCAGGCCGGGAAGGCTGGACGGGTCATCCCGATCATTCAACTGGTACCTCGCTAGCCCACTGCTCCTAAGGGGAAACCAGCAGCGGCCCTGCGCGGCCCCTGTTTTCCGCGTGAAAGCGGCCACGGGTTTTCGGCCACCGAAGGGGTCGAGCGAAAAGGCGACCGTCGCCAGTTCATCGCCCATGTCCGGCCTGATTCGCTGCCTGACGACTACAGCTGAATAGCCGTAAATCGCGTGGTCATCGGGCGTCGATCGATGGCGAGACCCGGACTCGAACCGGGGACACCACGATTTTCAGTCGTGTGCTCTACCAGCTGAGCTATCTCGCCGTGGTGGGTCCGCGATGCTAGCGGTCTAAGACCAGGCGTCCCAGCGCAGCAGGTCCGGGAGCGGGTCGATCGTGTGGCCGCCGGCCCACCAGCCGCCCTCCCAGATCTCGAAGTGCAGGTGCGGCGCAGTCGCGTCGCCCGTTTGGCCGACCTGCCCGATCATCTGACCCGTGAGCACGTGTTGGCCCTCGCTCACCAGCGTGGTGCCGGTCCGGAGGTGGGCGTAGAAGTAGTCGCGGCCCGTCCCATTGCCGTGCAGCGTGACGTAGTTGCCGGCCGCACCGCCGGAGCCGGTCGAGATGACCGTCCCGCCGCGCACGGCCACCAGCGGCGTGCCCTCGTCGGCGAGGATGTCCTGGCCGGCGTGGGTGTGGCCCGCGCGCGGCGCACCGTAGCGGTTGTCCGCGTTGCCGAAGGAGTGCGGGCCGGCGACCGGGAAGCGGGCGTCGTGGACGGTCAGGGACGTGGCGGCGGACGTGCGTCCCACCCGGGAGCGGGCGCCGCGTCGGTCGCGCGCGAGCAGCCGGACCACGTAGGTGCCGTTGCGCAGCGCGCCCGGGCTCCAGCGGACGGTCACGCCCCGTCCCAGCGGTTGAGCGCCGAGGTCGAGGCGCATCGCGGGCGCGGTCGTACCCCGCCGGACGACGAGCACGGTCACGCGCACCGGCCGCACCCCGCCGCGCACGACGAAGCGCACCTGGGCGCGCGGTCCGTCGGAGTAGGCGACGCCCGGGCTGACCGCGAGCGAGACGATCCGCGGCCCGCTCGGCGGCTTGGGCTTGGGTTTCGGCTTCGGCGCGGGCTTCGGCGGGTGCTGCCCGTAGCGGACGCCACCGGTCGCACCGCCGGGCGAGGCGGTCGGAGTGGTGGACGGCTGGTCGGGCCCCACGCCGCCGGTCTGCGCCCCCGCCGCGGCGGGGAGGCCGGTCAGCGCGGCGAGCGCCACGGGCACTGCCAGCGCGCGCTTGGCAAGGCGGGCGCGCATACCTACAGGGTTCGACACCGCGCCGCCGAGGCCCAAACGTGGGCGGGATCTTGCGCAGGTTCAGCGCTCGAGCATGCGCGCCATCAGCTCGCGCGCGCCGCCCTTGGCCAGCGGCTCGTTGAGGTTGCCGCACTTGGGCGATTGCACGCACGA
>JAWVFS010000048.1:0-18230 GCA_033855795.1 Solirubrobacteraceae bacterium
CCGACCGGCGGTGCTCATTGCGCTCGACGGCGACGGGGGCACCGGGTCCGGGCGATCCATCCCGGGCTTCGACCTGCTCGCCGGGCTGACCGCGGCGGGCGAGCACCTGCGGCGCTACGGCGGCCATCGCGCCGCCGCGGGCCTCGACATCGCCCGCGCCGAGCTCGACGGCTTCCGAACCGCGTTCGAAGCCCACGCGGCGGCGGCGCTCGACGCGGAGGACCTCGTGCCGACGGAGCGGGTCGACGCCGTCGTCGCCGGCGACGCGCTCGGCCTCGCCCTGGCGGAGGAGCTCGAGCGGCTCGAGCCGTGCGGCATCGGCAACCCCGCGCCGGTGCTGCTCGTGCCGGCGGCGACGTTCAGCGACCCGCGAGCGATGGGGGAGGACCGGCACGCGCGCTTCACCGTCAACGCCGGGGGGGCGCGCGCCCGCGCCGTCGCGTTCGGCGTGCCCGGAGGGCGGTTGCCGGTGGCGACGGACGAGCTCGTCGACGCCACTTTCGTGCTCAGCCGGCGGACCTGGAACGGCGCGGTCGAGCCGCAGCTGCGGCTGCGCAGCGCCCGCGCCAGTGCGCCCGCCGGACTCGAGCTGCTGGACGAGCCGGCCGGCTTCGTGGCCGCGGCACTGGCCGAACTGGACGCTCCGCTCGAGCCCTGGCCGCCCGCGGTCGGCGACTCCGCCCGCGCGCTGCACGACCGCCGCGACCGCGGGATCGCCGGCTGCCTCGGCGCGCTGGTGGCCTCCGGGGAGCCCGTGCTCGTCGTGTGCGCCGACACCCACCGCCGGATGCGGGCGCTGGCCGGCCGGCTCGGGGGCTTCGCGCTGTGCTCGTACGCGACGCTGGAGCGCGAGCCCGAGATCGCCGATCCCTATCCCCATGTGTTCGCGCTCGATCCACCGACTCACGCCCACCACGAGCGCTTGCTGGTCGCCGGCCCGGCTGGAGCACACGCCCACCTTGGGTACGGGACCCCTGAGCTACGCTTTGCCAGGAGCGCCCATGAGCACGAATATGGTCAGCGCGAGCTGCTCGCCACTCTCTACCGCGCCCTGCGCGACCGCGCCGGCGCGTCCGGGGGCGAGCTCGAGGCGTTGCTGCGCGGCGACGCCGAGCGGCCGCGGTCCGCGGCGGCGGCGGGCCGTGGCCTGCGCGTCCTCGCCGAACTCGGCCTGGTGGCCGTCGACCGGACCCGCCCGAGGGTCGACGTCCCCGCCGCGGGGCGCACCGATCTCGAGCGCTCGCCGGCGTTCCGCGCCTACGAGCGCCGGTACGAGGACGGCGTGCGATGGCTGAGCGGCGCAACGGCCCGAGCGGCGTGAAGAACGCCAAGGCGGCCCCGCGCAAGGCCGCCTCGGGCGATGGCCAGCGCAAGGCCGCCTCGGGCAACGGCGCGAAGGCCAAGACGAAGGCGAAGGCGCCGCGCAAGGCGCGCGCGCGCGGGACCCGGGCGCGCAAGGGTGGGGAGGGCGCCGACCAGCGTCGCCCGAGCGAGCGCCGGCCCGTCGGCACCCTCGAGCATCCGCAGGTCGAGCACGCCCCGGTCGCCGAGTCGAGCCTGTCCGAGCGCGAGGCGCAGCTGCTCGGAGACCTGTTCGCGATCGTCGAGGAGCACGCCGGCGAAACCGCGCTCCAGGTGGACCGCGACGCGGTCAGCCAGGCCTTCGTGTTCTCGTGCGAGCATCACGCCGACCAGCGCCGCAAGTCCGGCGAGGACTTCATCAACCACCCGGTCGGCGTAGCCAAGGTGTGCGCCGGGCTGCGCCTGGACACCGAGACGCTGTGCGCCGCGCTGCTGCACGACACGGTCGAGGACACCTCGGCCTCGCTCGAGGAGGTGCAGGAGCGCTTCGGGGACGAGATCGCGAACCTCGTCGACGGCGTCACCAAGCTCACCGGCATCACGTTCCAGTCGCGCGACGAGGCCCAGGCCGAGAACTACCGCAAGATGATGGTCGCGATGGCCTCGGACATCCGGGTCATCCTGATCAAGCTCGCCGACCGTCTGCACAACATGCGCACGATCGGGGCGCTGCCCAAGCAGAAGCAGATCGAGAAGGCCAAGGAGACGCTGGACATCTACGGGCCGATCGCCCACCGGCTCGGCATCCACGCGATCAAGTGGGAGCTCGAGGACCTGGCGTTCTCGACCCTGCATCCGCGCAAGTACCACGAGATCAAGAGCCTCGTGGCCCAGCAGCGCGAGGAGCGCGAGGTCTACGTCGAAAAGGCTGGCGCCTACCTGCTCAAGGAGCTCGAGGCCCTCGGCATCGAGGCCGAGATCGCCGGCCGGGCCAAGCACTTCTACTCGATCTACTCGAAGATGACCAAGAAGGGCCGAGAGTTCAACGAGATCTACGACCTCACGGCGATGCGGGTCATCGTGGCGTCGGTGAAGGACTGCTACGGCGCCGTCGGCGTCATCCACTCCCTGTGGAAGCCGCTGCCGGGGCGTTTCAAGGACTTCATCGCGATGCCCAAGTTCAACATGTACCAGTCGCTGCACACGACGGTCATCGGGCCCGAGGGCAGGCCTCTGGAGATCCAGATCCGCACCTCGGAGATGCACGACATGGCCGAGTACGGCATCGCGGCGCACTGGATCTACAAGACCGGCGAGAAGGGGGACGGGCACGGCCCGGACTCCGACGGCAAGCTCAAGTGGCTGCGGCGGCTGCTCGACTGGCAGCAGGAGCTCGAGGACTCCTCCGAGTTCGTCGAGACGCTCAAGGTCGACCTGTTCGAGGACGAGGTGTTCGTCTTCACGCCGAAGGGCGAGGTGAAGTCGCTCGCGGCCGGCGCCACGCCGCTGGACTTCGCCTACGACATCCACACCGACGTGGGCCACCGCTGCGTGGGCGCAAAGGTGAACAACAAGATCGTCCCGCTGCACTACGAGCTGCAGTCCGGCGACATCGTGGAGGTGCTGACGTCCAAGCGCGAGCGCGGGCCGTCGCGCGACTGGCTCGCCCTGGTCAAGACCACCCGCGCGCGCAACAAGATCAAGCAGTGGTTCCGCGCCGAGTCGCGCAAGGACACCGAGCACGCGGGCCGCGAGCTGTTGCAGGAACACATGCGCAAGCAGGGCCTGCCCGCGCAGCGGCTCGTCGGCGCGCCGATCCTCGCCCACGTGATCCGCGACATGGGCTTCAAGAAGGCCGACGACTTCTACATCGCGCTGGGCGCGGCCAAGGTGTCACCCAAGGTCGTCACGCAGAAGGTGATGCAGCGGCTCAAGCACGGGGAGGCGGCGGACGGCGAGCCGACCGCCGGCAACCTGCTGTCCACGAAGCGCAGCCGCCGCCGGCCCGACTCCTCCTCGTCGCAGTACGGGATCCACGTCGAGGGTGTGGACGACGTCATGCTCCGGCTGGCCAAGTGCTGCCGCCCGGTGCCGGGCGATCCGATCGTCGGCTACATCTCCCTGGGCCGCGGGATCACGATCCACCGCGGGGACTGCCCGAACGCCCGCGCGCTGGCCAAGGACCCCGACCGGTTCACCAAGGTCTCCTGGGACGGCGAGGGCAGGACCGCCTTCCGCGTCGAGATCCACGTCGACGCGTGGGATCGCCACCGCCTGCTCGAGGACCTCTCGCGCTCGTTCGCCGAGACGGGAGTCAACATCCTGGAGGCCCGCTGCACCGTGTCCGACCAGATGGTCCGCAACCGCTTCGTCGTCGAGGTGCCCGACACCCAGTCGCTCGACGGCGCCGTGAGCCGCCTGCGCAACGTCGACGGCGTCTTCGACGCCTACCGCGTCACGCCGACGGCGGCCTAGGCCTAGGCGACGACCGTCAGCGCGCCCGGGCGCACGGAGTACTCGGCGACTTCGACCTCGCCGATGTGGTCGCCGTCGACCTGGAGGGGCAGTGGGCGGCCGTCGCTCGAGCGGACGGTGAGGCCCGTCGTCGGGCCGAACGCCTCGATGCGCCGGTGGCGCGTGAGCTCCGCGCGGCGTGAGAACGCGCGCCAGATCACCGTGGGCATGTCCAGGGGGTTGGCGCGGGAGAGCACCGCGCCGGCGAGCCGGCCGTCGTCGAGCCGCGCCTCGTGCGCGACCTCGATCGGCCGGCGGTTGAAGTACGTGTAGGGCATGGCGTTCTGGACCACCGCGGTGACGCCCGGCAGCTCCCGGCCGTCGACCTCGACCACGAGCCGCGGCGGCCGAACCAGGTACTGCCGCGTGAACGTCGTGATCGCGGCCCACGTGAAGTAGTACTCGCCGAGACGGGCCTTCAGGCGCGGGTGGCTGTCCACGCGCTCGACGACGCTGGCGTCGAGGCCGAGGCCTGAGGAGAAGGTGAAGTGGCGGTCGTTGACGGCGGCGAGGTCCACCCGTCGCGGGCGCCAGTCGTCGGCCACGCGCAGCAGATGCTCGGTCGCGTCCACGATCTCGGGCGGGATACCGAGCAGCCGGACGTACACGTTCGTGGCGCCGCCGGGCAGGCAGGTCAGGGGGGTGGGGGAGCCGGCCAGCCCGTTGGCCGCCTCGTTGACGGTGCCGTCGCCGCCGAAGGCCACGACCACGTCGTAGCCCTCGTGCGCGGCCTCGCGGGAGAGGGCGGTGGCGTGGCCCCGGCCCGTGGTATCGATCGCTTCGACCTCGTAGCGCCCGCGCAGGGCGTAGACGACGAGGTTCTTCAGGCGGTCCGACACCGTGGTCGCGTACGGGTTGACGATGACGAGCATGCGCTTGCTCGGCGCACGCGTGTCCCCCGCATGCGCCGACGCCAGGCGCTCGAGCGTCTCCAGCGGCGCGGCCACGAAAGCTCAGAACACCACGGCGGCGGGCGCGTTACGCCCGTGCTTCGCCACGCTACAGCCAGCCGCGCTTGCGCGCGAAGGCCAGCATCCCGACGAGCATCACGAGCATCACCCCGACGACGATCCAGAAAGCCCCGAGCTGGCCCTGGCCGGGAACCCCGGTGTTCATCCCCCAGATTCCGGCGACGAGCGTCAGCGGGAGGAAGATCACCGTGAGCACGGTGAGCACGCGCAGGATGTCGTTGAGCTGGTGGGTGAGCACCGACTCGTTGGTCTCCTCGAGCGCCTCGGCCGTCTCCTTGTAGCCCTCGAGCATCTGCCAGATGCGCTCGGAGGCGTCGTTGATGTCGTCGAAGTAGAGGTCGAGGTCCTCCGCGATGTAGCGCGCCTTGGTGCGCTCGAGGTCGCCGATCACCGCCCGCTGCGGGCGGATGACCTTGCGGAAGTTGATGATCTCCTGCTTGACGTTGGAGAGGTCGCGGACGATCTCCTTCGAGCGGCCCTCGAAGATGTCCTGCTCGAGGCGCTCGAGCTTGTTGCCCATCTTGCGCAGCATCGGGAAGGAGGCGTCGACGCAGTCGTCGACGATCTTGTAGAGCAGGTAGCCCGCGCCCTTGGAGAACACCTGGTCGCGGAACTCCGGGTTGGCGTGGCAGCGCTCGAACAGGTAGTCGACGGGCTGCAGCGGCTCGTTGGGCAGCGTGATCACGAAGTCGCGGCCGACGAACAGGTCCAGCTCGGCCGCGTTGAGCCGTCCCACGTGCTTGTCGAAGCGCGGGAAGTGGAGCACGATGAACAGGTAGCCGTCGTACTCGTCGATCTTGGCGCGCTGGTTGCGGGAGAAGACGTCCTCGTAGTCCAGGGGGTGGAAGTCGAAGTGCTCCTCCAGCCAGGCGCGGTCGCTGGCCCGGGGCCGCTCGATGTGGATCCACCGCAGGCCGTCGGTCTCGACGGTCTGGACGTTGGGGGTCTCAGGGTCGGCCGGGCGGGATGGGACGTCGCCGCGGGCACGGACCGATCGACCAAAGCGTGGCTTGGGCAGGCTCGGCATTGGGACTTCGCGGGTCGTCGCTCATCAGATTCGCTCCGCCACCCAGTTTACCTGCGCTGGCGCTTGCGTCCGACTGGCGGCTGGCTATACTCCCGCGCCACATAGCTGTACGCATCCAGAGGGGTGGAGGGACTGGCCCTATGAAGCCCCGGCAACCACCCGCTACGGCGGGAAAGGTGCCAATTCCAACAGGCTCCAACGTAAGCCTGGGAGATGTGGCTCAGGTTTTCTGGAACCTTCGTCCACATCCCGGGCGGAGGTTTTTTCATGGCCGTAGATGCGCTGAAGTGCAAGGAGTGCTCAACCGAATACCCGCTCGACGCCCGCTTCGTCTGCGAGCGCTGCTTCGGGCCCCTCGAGGTCGCCTACTCCCGTGAGGAGGACGTCGACGTCGATGCGCTGCGCCGCCGCATCCAGGCGGGCCCGCAGACGATCTGGCGCTACGCCGACTTCCTGCCCCTGAGCAGCCCGCCGCGCAGCGCGCTGCCGACCGGCTTCACGCCGCTCGCGCGCGCCGACCGGCTCGCCGAGCGTCTGGGCCTGGGCGAGGTGTGGGTGAAGAACGACACCGCGAACCCCACGCACTCCTTCAAGGACCGCGTGGTGTCGGTGGCGCTGGCGCGCGCGCAGGAGCTGGGCTTCGAGGTGGTCGCGTGCGCGTCCACCGGCAACCTGGCCGGCGCCGTAGCCGCGCACTCCGCCGCGGCGGGGCTCGAGTCCTACGTCTTCATCCCCGCGGACCTCGAGGAGCAGAAGGTGCTCGCAACCGGCGTGTACGGGACCAACCTGATCGCCGTCCGCGGCTCCTACGACGAGGTCAACCGGCTCTGCACGGAGCTGGCGGGCGAGCACGACTGGGCGTTCGTCAACGTCAACCTCCGCCCCTACTACGGGGAGGGGTCGAAGACGATCGGCTTCGAGACGGCCGAGCAGCTCGGCTGGGAGCTCCCGGACCGGGTCGTGTGCCCCGTCGCGTCCGGCTCGCTGTTCACGAAGATCGCCCGCGGGTTCGAGGAGTGGATCGACATCGGCCTCCTCGACGGCACGCTCCCGACGTTCAACGGCGCCCAGGCCGCCGGCTGCTCGCCGGTGGCCAGCGCGTTCGCCGAGGGCCACGAGATCTGCCGCCCCGTGCGCGACCCGGACACCATCGCCAAGTCCCTGGCGATCGGCAACCCGGCGGATGGGCCCTACGCGCTCGAGCTGGCGCGGCGGACCGGCGGCGGCATCGACGCCGTCACCGATGACGAGATCCGCGACGGCGTGCGCCTGCTCGCTGAGACCACCGGGATCTTCACCGAGACCGCCGGCGGGGTGACGACCGCGGTGCTTGCCAAGCTCGCCGAGCGCGGTGACATCGGTGCCGACGAGCGAGTGGTGATCGTCATCACCGGCGACGGCCTCAAGACCCTCGACGTGGCGCGCGGCACGTTCGAGACGCACGAGATCGATCCGTCGCTGGAGGCGTTCGAGGCGGCGGTGCCGACCACCGTGAGCGCATAGGCTTCCGGGCGACATGGCAGTCCTGGTGAAGATCCCCACCCAGCTGCGGGCGGTGACCGACGGCGAAGCGGAGGCCGAGGTCGGCGGTGGCACCGTGGGCGAGGTCCTCGACTCGCTGTTCGACCGTTTCGGCGACCTGCGCGAGCGGATCTGCGACGACGGCGACCTCCGCAGATTCGTCAACGTGTACGTCGGCGGGGAGGACATCCGCTTCCTCTCCGGTCTGGAGACCGAGGTCTCCGACGGCGACGAGGTGACGATCCTGCCCGCCGTGGCCGGTGGGCGTTAGCGCCGCGCCCGGTGCCCCGGTGGTGACGTTCGCCGTCGCCACGCACGATAGCCCGGTCCGTCTGGCCGCATTGCTCGACGCGCTGCGCGCAGACGGTCGGACCCGAGGCCTTCGAGGTCGTCGTGGTCGACGACTGCAGGCCGCTCGGCCGCGCGCACCCGGCTATTAACTGTTTTTTACGGACATGGGCCGGGTTTGGGTTCGCGAGACGGGTATGGGGCAGATATGCGAACCCGATATGAGCTGGAGCGCGACCTCACCGCGCCGAGGACCGCCCGTGACGTCGTCAAGGACGCAGTCGCGGCGCTGGGCCCCCGCGCGGCGGACGCCCGAATCATCGCCAGCGAGCTGGTCGCCAACAGCGTGCGCCACAGCGATGCTCCGCCGGCTCGGCCGATCGAGCTCGAGGTGGAGTTCGATGCCGACTTCGTGAAGATCGAGGTCTGTGATGCGGGCAGCGGCTACCAGCGCGATGTCGTCAAGCGCCGGCCGGCCGGTCATGACGGCGGCTTCGGCCTGCTCCTCGTGGCCGAGCTGTCGGACGCCTGGGGGGTCACCGGCAACGGCGGCACCTGCGCGTGGGCGCTGCTCGACCGAACGAAGGCCGCCGCGGCCTAGCCGGACGCTTCCGGACGGACCTACACTCGTCGCGATGCCTCGCCGGGTCGCGGTTCTGCTCCTCTGCATCGCCGCCGCAACCGTCTCCTGCGCGGGTGACGCCGGCGCGCGGGTGGCCCACTGGCGTCCGTTCACGGCTGCGAGGGGTGTGGTCGACCTCACCCCTGCGCGCAGCGACGGCCGCTTGACCGTGGCCGTCGCCGGTCACCTCGGACTGCTGCGGCTCGGCGGCGTGCCGGCGCCCTTCGCCCGGGGATATCAGACGAGCACGGGTGAGCCCTACATCGCCCTGTCGCCCGGCCAGCGCGTTGCGGGCGCGCGCTGCGCGTTCCACCGCGACGACGTCTACGCACTCGAGCCGAGCCCGGCGCCCGCGCGTCCGTCCGTGATCCGCGTGGACACCGCGGGGCGCGTCCGCCGCGTTGCGCTCCTGCCGGCCGGGACCTTCCCCAACGGGCTCGCCTTCGACACGGCCGGGGCCTTCGGACACCGCCTGCTGGTGACCGCCGGCATCGGCGGCGGACGGGCGGCGCTGTACGCGCTGGACTGCCTCAACGGTCGTCGGACCGTTGCGGCGCGAATCCAGGGGGTCGAGGGCGGCATGGTCGTCGCGCCACTCGGGTTCGGGCGCTTCGGCGGGCGGTTGATCGCGCCCGACGAGCTCCACGGCCGGCTGATTGCCGTCGACGGCCGCGGCCGGGCCGTGGTGCTGGCACGCTCGGGCCTGCCCGCCGGCGGCGACGTCGGCGTCGAGAGCCTCGGATTCGTCCCGCCCGGGTTCGAGCGGGGCATGACCGCACTGCTCGCCGACCGCGCAGTGCTCGGTGCCCCCCACCCGGGGACCGACTCGATCCTCGGGGTGTCGGGCGCTGCGCTGCGAAGCGCCGGCGTGCGGGCCGGCGACCTCCTCGCCGCCACCGAGGGCGGCGGCGAGACGATCGCGGTGCGCTGCGGCGCTCGCGCCTGCACGGTCCGGCTGGTCGCTCACGGACCGGCGGTCACCCACGCCGAGGGGCACATCGTGTTCGCGAGGGCGCGGTAGCCGCGACCGTTGATCCCAAGCGACGAATAGGATCAGTGCGCATGTCCAGCCGGCTCACGCGCGCTACCTCTCTGGTGCCGGTTGGGGTCAGGCACGTCGTGGGGCTCGTCATCGCTTCGGTCCTCGCCTTCGGCCTGAGGTGGACGGGCCGCCGCGCCGGCGTGGCGCTCGTGTACCACACGATCGACGATCGAGAGGGAGATCCCACTCGAGAGCTTGTGCCTCCGATCGAGCGCTCGCGGTTTCGTCGGCAGATCCGCCATCTCCGTCGCCGTTATCGGCTTGTGCCTGCGAACGAGCTGACTGCTGCGGTGGCTGCTCGCCGACGCGGTCAGCGGTTCCCCGTCTCCGTCACCTTCGACGACGACCGCCCGCAGCAGGTCAGATACGCGGCGCCGATCCTGCATGAGCTGGGCGTTCGGGCGACGTTCTTCGTGAGCGGGTCTTCTCTCGAGGATCCGCGGAGCTATTGGTGGGAGCGGGTGCAGCGCGTTGTGGATCGGGGGATCGCGCTGATTGACATCCGCGACCTGCTGCCGGCGGCGGCCGCGACTGCGCTCGAGCGCTCCCCGCTCGACGTCCACGCCGTCGGCGCCGTCATCGAGGAGCTGACGCCGGGCGAGCGCGACGAGGTCTCGGCGAAGCTCTTGCGCCTCGCCGGACCGGATCCACCCGATGCAGGCCTGCGGGCCGCGGGCGTCGTCGCCCTCACGAAGGCCGACTGCACGATCGGCTTTCACACGCGCAACCACGACAAGCTCGTGCTCTTGGACGACGGCCAGCTCGAACGCGCCCTACGCGACGGGTGTGACGACCTGGAGCGCCTGGTCGGGTACGGGATCGACGCGATCGCCTACCCCCACGGAGCCGCGGACCGCCGGGTCGCGGACGCGGCCAAGCGCAGCGGCTACTCGTGCGGTTTCACCACCAGCCCCGAAGTGGTCACGCCCGCGTCAGACCCTCTGCTACTTGGCCGGCTACCGACCGAGCGGCTCTCCTCGCGATATCTCGCACTGAGCATCGTGCGAGCCCTTCTCCGCGCACCTTCGGGCCGGGGCTCCGAAGCGCGCCCGGCAGGATTTGAACCTGCGACCTCCCGCTCCGGAGGCGGGCGCTCTATCCACTGAGCTACGGGCGCGTGCCGTCGGAGCTTAGCTAGCGTCCCCGGCCGTGTTGATCGCCGTTCTGGCCGACACCCACATGCCCAGGGGCGAGCGGGCGCTGCCGGTTTCGTGCGTGCGCGTGCTCAAGCGCAGCGACCTGATCCTCCACGCGGGTGACTTCTTCGCGCTCTCCGTGCTGCGCTCGCTCGAACTGCACGCGCCGGTGTTCGGAGTGCGGGGCAATGTCGACCAGCCCGAGGTACGTGCGCTGCTGCCCGAGACCCGTGTGGTCGAGGCGGAGGGCGCGCGGATCGCCATGGTCCACGACGGCGGGCCGCGCGACGGCCGCTCCAAGCGCCTGCGCAAACGCTTCCCCGGCGCCGACGCGGTCGTCTTCGGCCATTCGCACCTGCCGAGCCACGAGACCGGCGGCGACGGCTTCCAGGTGTTCAACCCCGGCAGCCCCACCGAGCGCCGCCGCGCTCCGCAGCACACGATGGGCATCGCCCGCGCCCGCGACGGCGCCGTGGACTTCGAGTTGCTCGCCCTCGAGTAGTCAGCGCACTAACCTCGCCCCGACCATGGATCTCGACGTGTTCTTCGCCGGTACCGGGGGCTCGGTGCCCACCGCGCGCCGCGGGATGCCCGCGATGCTCGTGCGTCGCGGCGGCGACCGGCTCCTGTTCGACTGCGGCGAGGGCACGCAGCGCCAACTGGTGCGCTCGGTCGGCCTGCCCGAGGTCGACGAGGTGCTGCTCACGCACTTCCACGCCGACCACTGGCTGGGGCTTCCCGGCATGCTCAAGACGTTCGACCTGCGCGACCGCGAGCGTCCACTCACCGTGCGCGGGCCGCGCGGCCTGCGCGAGCTGATGAAGATCATGCAGCGGGCGGTCTACGGCCGCCTGCGTTACGAGCTGACGATCGAGGAGGTGGAGCCGGGCGCCGAGGTGCGCCGCGACGGCTACGCGCTGGCGGCAGTCGGCGTCGAGCACCGCATCCCGGCCCTGGGCTGGGTGCTGTGGGAGGACGAGCGCCCCGGCGAGTTCGACGCGGCCGAGGCCGAGCGCCTGGGCGTCGCGCCCGGCCCCGACTTCGGGCGGCTGCAGCGCGGCGAGGTGGTCGGCGGGGTGCGGCCGGATCAGGTCGTGGGACCGGCTCGCGCGGGGCGCAAGCTGGTCGTCTCGGGCGACACCGCGCCGTGCGACTCCGTGCGGGTGGCGGCCCACGGGGCGGACCTCCTGGTCCACGAGGCCACCTTCACCGAGGAGGAGCGAGAGCGTGCGGTGCTGACCGGGCACTCGACGGCCGGCGACGCGGCCGGGCTGGCACGCGATGCCGAGGTGCGCCTGCTCGCGCTGACGCACGTGTCCACGCGTTACGGCGGCCGCGAGATCCGCGACGAGGCGCGCGCGGTGTTCGAGCGCACCGTCGTCCCGCGGGACTTCGACGCCATCGAGATCCCGTTCCCGGAGCGCGGCGAGCCGCAGCTCGTGCGCTTCGAGGAGCCCGTCGCCCGCTGATCGCGCCGCCGGTCGTCGTCGCATCGCGCTGCTAGGCTGCTGCGCGGCGGTTCCTTTAATCCGGTCCCGAGAGGCCAGGAAGGAGCACGAAGTTGGACCAGGCGAACCCGAAGGTCGTCCTCGATCGAGATGACATGCGCCGCACGCTCGTGCGGATCGCACACGAGATCGTGGAGCGCGACGGCGGAGCGGACCTCGCGCTGGTCGGCATCCACCGGCGCGGCGCCGTGCTGGCGGCCCGCCTGCAGCCGCTCGTGGCCGAGCTGGCCGAGGTGAGCGTCCCTCTCGGTGACGTGGACATCAGCTTCTACCGCGACGACCTGGCCACCCGGCCCGCGGCCCCGGTCGTCCACGCCTCCCATCTCGAGTTCCCGATCGAGGCGCGCACGGTCGTGATCGTGGACGACGTGCTCTACACCGGCCGGACGGTGCGCGCGGCCATCGAGGCGCTGTTTGCCTACGGCCGCCCCGCCCGCGTGCGCCTCGCCGTGCTCGCCGACCGCGGACACCGCGAGCTGCCCATCCGCCCCGACTTCGTGGGCAAGAACCTGCCCACCGCGCCCGGCGAGCGCGTGAACGTCCACGTGGAGGAGATCGACGACGTGGACGAGGTCGTCATCGCCCCCGATCGGCCCAGGGAGGTCCGCGCCGCATGAGGCATCTGCTCTCCATCGAAGACGTGTCCCGGGAGGACATCGAGCGCATCCTGGCCCGCGCCAAGGAGTTCGAGGAGGTCTCGCACCGGCCGATCAAGAAGGTCCCGGCGCTGCAGTACAAGACGGTGGTCAACCTCTTCTACGAGGCCTCGACGCGGACGAGCACGTCCTTCGAGATGGCGGCCAAGCGGCTGTCGGCCGAGGTCCACTCGATCCGCGCCGCGGGCTCATCGGTGGACAAGGGCGAGTCGCTGAAGGACACCGTGCAGACCCTCAGCGCGTACGACCCGTCGGCCATCGTGATCCGGTCGCCCCACGTCGGCGCCGCCGACCTGGTCGCACGCTGGACTCCGGCCGCCGTCGTCAACGCGGGCGACGGCAAGCACGAGCATCCCACGCAGGCGCTGCTCGACCTCTACACGCTGCGCGAGCGGTTCGGCGCCCTGGACGGGGCGAAGGTGTGGATCGTGGGGGACGTCCTGCACTCGCGCGTCGCCCGCTCCGAGGTGCTCGCGCTCACCCGGATGGGCGCCGAGGTGACGGTGTGCGGGCCCCCGACCCTGATCCCACGCGGCATCGAGGCCCTGGGGTGCTCGGTCGCCTACACGCTCGACGGTCTGGGGGAGGCCGACGTCGTGTACGCCCTGCGGATGCAGCGCGAGCGCATGCGCGAGTCCTACGTGCCCTCGCTGCGCGAGTACGCGATCCGCTACCAGATCCACGCCGGCCGCCTGCGCCCCGGCCAGGTGCTCATGCACCCCGGGCCGGTGAACCGGGGGGTCGAGCTGGCCGCCGACGTAATCGACGGGCCGCAGGCCGTCATCACGGCCCAGGTCGAGGCCGGCATCGTGGTTCGCATGGCCGTCCTGTATGAGCTCGTGGCGGGCGCGCCGACCGTCGACGCGCCGGAAAGCCCGGTTGCCGCGGAGCCCCCAGCCGCCGAACCGACGCCCGCGAAGGCCCCGGCGTGAGCCGCCCGCTCGTCGCGGCTGCGCGCCGGCCGGCGACGCTGCTGATCCGCGGCGCGCACGTGCTCGACCCGCGCACGGGCCTGGACGAGCCGCACGACGTGCTCGTCCGCGACGGCGCGATCGCCGAGCTCGGCGCGCCCGGCGCGCTCGCGGAGCCCGAGAACGCCGCGACGGTGGACGGGACCGGACGGCACCTGTTCCCGGCCTTCTTCGACCCGCACGTGCACCTGCGCACCCCCGGCCAGGAGCACAAGGAGGACCTCGACACGGGCACGCGGGCAGCGGCCGCGGGCGGGTTCGGGGGCGTCATCGCGATGCCCAACACCGACCCCACCGTCGACTCGGCGCCGGTGTTGCGCTCGCTGCGCGACGACGCCGCCGAGACGGCCCACGTGCCGGTGGGCTTCCTCGCCTCGATCACACGCCGGCTGGAGGGCGAGGAGCTGACCGAGATGGCCGAGCTGCGCGACGAGGGGGCCCTGGGCTTCACCGACGACGGCCGGCCCCTGGCCAGCGCCGGCCTGCTGCTGCGCGCGCTGCAGTACCAGCGGCTGTGCGGTGGCGTGATCGCGCTGCACGAGGAGGATCCCACGCTGTCGGGCGCCGGCGTCATGCACGAGGGCGAGGTGTCCGCGCGACTCGGGCTGGCCGGCATCCCGCCGGTGTCCGAGTCGACGATGATCGCCCGCGACGCCGCGCTGGCCTCATACGAGCACGCGCGCATCCACGTCCAGCATCTGTCAACCGTGGCGTCCGTGGAGGCCGTCGCGGCCGCGAAGGCGGCCGGAGTCCGCATCAGCGCCGAGGTCACGCCGCACCACCTCGTGCTCACGGATGCCGCCCTGCTGGAGGTGCTCGACACCGCCCTGAAGATGAACCCGCCGCTGCGGACCGAGGCCGACAGGGCGGCTCTGGTCGAGGGCCTGCGCGACGGGACTATCGACTGCGTCGCCACCGACCACGCGCCGCACGCGCGCGAGGAGAAGGAGGTGCCGTTCGAGGAGGCGCCGATGGGCACGATCGGCCTCGAGACGGCGTTCCCGGTGCTTCACAGCGAGCTCGTCGTGCCGGGCGTGCTCGGACTCGGACTGCTGGTCGAGCGCATGACCGCGGGCGCCGCTCTGTTCGACGTGCCGATCCCGCGGATCGAGCCGGGCGCCCCGGCGGACCTCGTGCTGGTCGACCTCGCCGCCGAGTGGACGGTCGGGGAGTCCGGCTACCACAGCCGCTCGGAGCACTGCGCCTTCGACGGGCGCACGGTCCGCGGCGAGGTGCTCCTGACGGTGGCCGGCGGTGCGATCGCCCACCGCGTCGGCGCGGCCGACGAGGTGGCGGCGTGAGCCGGAACCTCGACCGCGAGCGCGCCGCGCTCGTGGTCGTCGACGTCCAGGAGGCGTTCCGCGATGCCGTGGGTGAGTTCGACGCGGTCGCCGGCAACGCGGCCGTGCTCGTGCGCGGCGCCCGCATCCTCGGCGTGCCGGTGCTCGTCACCGAGCAGTACCCGCGCGGGCTGGGGGACACCGTGCCGGAGCTCGCCGAGCACCTCGACGGGATTCCGCGCCTGGAGAAGGTCGTCTTCTCGGCCGCACAGGCGGAGGGCTTCGATCTCGGCGGTCGCGACCAGGCGCTGGTCTGCGGGATCGAGACCCACGTATGTGTGGCCCAGACCGTGGCCGACCTACTCGACGAGGGCCTGGACGTCCAGGTCGCGACCGATGCGGTCAGCTCACGCACGGCGGCCAACCGGCGCGCCGGGCTGGCCAAGATGGAGGCCACGGGCGCGATGCTCACCTCGACGGAGATGGCACTGTTCGAGCTGCTCGGGCGCGCGGGCACGCCGGAGTTCAAGGAAGTGCAGGCGCTCGTCAAGTGAGCGGCAGCGCGTACGTGCTCCTCGAAGACGGCGCGCGCTTCGACGGCGAGGCGTGCGCGGCCCCCGGCCCGGTGACCGGCGAGGTGGTCTTCAACACCTCGATGTCGGGCTACCAGGAGTCGGTGACCGACCCCTCCTACGCCGGCCAGCTGATCACGTTCACCTACCCCCACATCGGGAACTACGGGGCCTCGGGCGAGGCCATGGAGTCGGACGCCGTGCACGCCCGCGCTGCGATCATGCGCGCCGCGGTCAACCGCGAGGACGCTCCGGGCGCCGAGCGGGGCTGGCTGGACTGGCTCCAGGACTGCGGTGTCCCGGCGATCACCGGCGTGGACACCCGGACGCTGGTCCGCCACATCCGCGACGCGGGCGCGATGCGCGGCGGCATCTTCCCGGGAGATCTCGACGAGGCCGAGGCGCGCGCGATGATCGAGGCCGAGCCGTCGATGGACGGACGCGATCTGGCCAAGGAGGTCACGCCGGCCGAGGTCGCGGTGCTCGAGCCCACGGACGGGGCGGCCGGGGGCCCGCGCATCGTGGCCATCGACACCGGCATCAAGGGCTCGATCGTGGCCAACCTGCGCCGCCGCGGCGCCACCGTCGAGCTGCACCCCTGCAGCGCGACCGCCGAGGACCTGCTCGCCCGCGACGCCGACGCCTACTTCCTCGCCAACGGGCCCGGCGACCCGGCGGCGCTCGGCTACGTGGTCGACGCCGTCCGCGGGCTGGTCGGCAAGCGCCCGGTGTTCGGGATCTGCCTCGGTCACCAGCTGCTGTGCCGGGCGGTCGGGCTCGAGACCTACAAGCTGCCGTTCGGCCACCGCGGCGCCAACCACCCGGTCAAGGACCTCACCACCGGAAAGATCGAGATCACCAGCCAGAACCACGGCTTCGCGGTGCTTGCGCCGGACGGCGGCCGGACGATCGACCGCTACGAGCCGGTGCGCTGGGACACGGACTTCGGCGCCGCCGAGCTCACGCACCTCAACCTCTACGACCGCACGGTCGAGGGGCTGACGCTGCTCGACGTCCCCGGCGGCACGGTCCAGTACCACCCCGAGGCCGGCCCCGGCCCCCACGACTCCCTGTACCTGTTCGATCGATTCCTCGACCAGATCGCTAGTTACGGCCGGCCGGATGCCGGACGAGATCTGGAGGCGCGGGGCGGGATGCCCCGCGGAGGTGACTAGTGCCCCGCCGCGACGACCTGGAGAAGATCATGATCCTCGGCTCCGGCCCGATCGTGATCGGGCAGGCGGCCGAGTTCGACTACTCGGGGACGCAGGCCTGCAAGGTCCTTCGCGACGAGGGGTATGAGGTCGTGCTCGTCAACTCCAACCCGGCGACGATCATGACCGACCCCGAGTTCGCCACCAGCACCTACGTCGAGCCGTTGCTGGCCGGTCCGGTCGCGCAGGTGATCGCGAAGGAGAAGCCCGACGCGCTGCTGCCCACACTCGGCGGCCAGACCGCGCTGAACCTCGCCAAGGAGCTGGCGGAGGACGGCACGCTCGAGCGCCACGGCGTCGAGCTGATCGGCGCAAACCTCGACGCCATCATCCGCGCCGAGGACCGCGACGTCTTCCGCGCCACCATGGAGGCCGCCGGGCTGCGGATGCCGCGCAGCGCGATCGCGACCACCCTGGCCGAGGCGCACTCGCACATGGCGGAGATCGGGCTGCCGATCGTCGTGCGCCCGGCCTTCACCCTCGGGGGCCGCGGCGGCGGCGTCGTGCGCACCGAGGCGGAGTTCGACGGCGTCGTGGCCAACGGCCTCGCGATCTCCCCGATCGGACAGGTGCTGCTGGACGAGTCCGTGCTCGGCTGGGGCGAGTTCGAGCTCGAGGTCATGCGCGACCGCAACGACAACGTCGTGATCATCTGCTCGATCGAGAACGTCGACCCGATGGGCGTGCACACCGGCGACTCGGTCACCGTGGCGCCGCAGCAGAGCCTCACCGACCGCCAGTACCAGGCGCTGCGCGACCAGGCGATCGCCGTGATCCGCGCCGTCGGGGTCGAGACCGGCGGCTCGAACGTGCAGTTCGCCGTCAACCCGGCCACCGATGAGATCGTCGTGATCGAGATGAACCCCCGCGTCTCGCGGTCCTCCGCGCTCGCGTCGAAGGCGACGGGCTTCCCGATCGCGAAGATCGCCGCCCGCCTGGCCGTCGGCTATGCGCTCGAGGAGATCCCCAACGACATCACGCGCAGGACGCCGGCCTCCTTCGAGCCGACGATCGACTACGCCGTCGTCAAGTGGCCGCGCTTCGCCTTCGAGAAGTTCCCCGACGTCGAGGACGAGCTGACCACCCACATGCAGTCGGTGGGCGAGGTGATGGCGATCGGGCGGACCTTCCAACAGGCGTTCGCGAAGGCGATGCGCTCGCGCGAGCTCGACGTCTCGCCCCGGCTCGACCTCGACGACGAGGCGCTGTTGGCGCGGCTGGATCGCCCGCGCCCGGACCGCTACGACCTGATCCTGGAGGCGTTCCGCCGCGGCCTGCCGCTCGAGGCCGTCCGCGAGCGCACGCTGATCCACCCATGGTTCATGCACGAGCTGCACGCACTGGCGTCGGACGAGTCGGCGCCGTTTACCGGCGAGCGCACGTTCAGGGCGGTGGACACCTGCGCGGCCGAGTTCGAGGCCGAGACGCCGTACTACTACTCGGGCTGGGAGCGTCCGACGGCGGGTGGACCCGCCCACGAGGTCGCGCGCGGCTCGAATCCGAGCGTGATGATCCTCGGATCGGGTCCCAACCGCATCGGCCAGGGCATCGAATTCGACTACTGCTGCGTGCACGCCGCGATGACCGTTCGCGAGCAGGGGCGCGA
>JAWVFS010000049.1:0-4737 GCA_033855795.1 Solirubrobacteraceae bacterium
CGATCAGGATGTCGGACTCGCTCGGCTTGGCACCGTCGCGCGGCATCGGGCTCGTGAGGTGGGGATTGAGGACCAGATGGTGGTCGCGCAGCAGTCCGTCCACCTCCTCCAGCGAGTCGTGCACCTCGATGTCGGGGTCGAGATAGGTGATGCGCTCCACGCCGTGCTCGTTGAGCAGGTGGCGCACCAGCCACGGCTTGACGGCCGTGGAGAGCTCGAGCACGGAGTACAGGGCGGCCATCTGGTCGAAGCGCTCGATCCCGAGGTCCGCGGGGGTGACCACCTCGAAGGGCTCCGCGGTCGGATCGATGCGGCCGTCGAGCTCGTCGATCACGAGCACCCAGCAGGTCCCGTCGGGATGATGCTCCCGAAAGGACTGCGCGAGCACCCGCGCGAAGGCGACGTAGTTGCAGGCGATGATCGTGCAAACGTGCACGGCGGATGAGGCTAGATGATTGGTTCCGTGGCCGCGTGTGCGTGGGGGCGCGCGGGAGCGAGCTAGGCGGGGGAAGCAGGGCGGTATTGGCGAGCCCGATGACCCCGATCCAGCGAAGCTAACCGCGCGTCATCCACGCGCGCGGGGTCGTGGAATCAATCATCTAACGCCCGAGCCGCCGGCGCAGGGCGGCGAGCAGCGCAGGACCGGCCTCGCCCACATCGGACGCGCGGTAGTCGAACTCGCGCTCGACGGTCTCGAAGATGACCGTGTCCGCGCGGGCCACCTCGTCGGCGAGCCCCGGCGCCAGGATCTGGGACCAGTCGACCGAGTGGAAGTTCGCGAAGTAGGGCGCGAGCTGGGACAGCCCGATCTGTCCGTAGGAGTCATAGACGAACAGCGTTCGTCCCGGGACGCGGCGCGCACCGGGTGCGCGACGGATGTCGCGCCGCGGCTCCCGGTCCTGCTCGGGCGCCCCGACCAGCGTGGTCAGGTCGCCGGTGTAGGTGCCGGGGCCGGGGTTCACGATCTCCGAGGGCCGCAACCGCACCCCACCGCCCACGCGCTCCAGCGCGGCTCGCACCAGCGCCAGCGACCCGAGGGTGTCCCAGTGCGAGTCCTTGCGGCGATAGAGCCCGTCGCCGGCGCTCGGCTTCGCGGCCAGCAGTGCCGATCGCAGGCCCACCACGTTGTCCCGGTCGGCCGCGCCGATCGCTCCCCAGAGCGCGCGTCGATTCTGTTCCGAGCACTGCTTCTGCTGGAAGGACGCCGGCAGGTGCTCCGGGTAGACGCTGGACTTGTCCGGGACGACCAACAGGACGGCGCGGCGGCCACTGGCGCGGACGCTGGCCACCACGCGCGCCCACTGCGAGACGGCCTGCGGATAGGGGACGGGTGGCGAGCACGCACGGTCGAGCTCGCCCTGGAGGAAGAGCCAGCCGTCGCGGCCCACGAGTGCATGGTTCCCGCCGGGCGAGGGCTGGTTGGCCGCGGGGCGCGGGACCCCGGCCTGCGGCGCGAGCGGCTGGCCGAACGGGAGGCCGCTCTGGCCCGCGGCGGCGAACGCGCCCTGGCCATAGCGCGGCGTGGTGTCGAAGAGGTGGCGCGAGATCCACGTGTTGGCGTGCACGGCCTGCTCGCGCAGCGGCATGCGGTCGACGAAGAACCGGCTGGCCTGATCGAACGCAGTCCAACCCTGCGAGAGCCGCGGCGGGCCGGCGAGTGCGCGGTTCTCGAACGGGCGCGCGGTGACCCCGACCGCACGCAGCGCCAGCGGCGTGGCGAAGAAGGCGATGGCGAGCACCGCGAAGACCAGCCGGGAGCGGGACGAGGGCACGATCAGAACTGGAAGTAGAGGAAGGGGCTGAAGCTGCCGGCCGCCACGGCGATCGCCGCGAAGGGAACGACGACCACGACGGCCACGCGGGCCGCGAGCGGGGCGCCGGCCCACCGGCCCTCGACCACCCGGCCGAGGACCAGGTCGCGTGGCAGGAACGCGCTGGCGACCCCGAGCGCGAGGGCGAGCAGCGCCTCGGGCCCCAGCGCCTGGTCGACGGCGGCCGGCAGAGCACCGAAGTCGAAGGAGAACATCGATGCGTAGACGTCGCCGGCGTCGCCGACACTGGCGGCGCGGAACAGCACCCAGCCGAGCACCACGACCAGGAAGGTCCCCGCGCGCCGCGCGGCGGCGAGGCGCGCATCGGGCAGCGTGCGGATCCCGGTCAGGCGCTCGGAGACCAGCAGCGCGCCGTTGTAGATCCCCCACAGCACGAAGGTCCATGCCGCCCCGTGCCAGGTCCCGGTGAGGAGGAAGACGAACATCAGGTTGAAGCAGGTGCGCGCCTGCGAACCGCGCGAGCCCCCGAGCGGGATGTACACGTAGTCGCGAAACCAGCGCGACAGCGTCATGTGCCAGCGCCGCCAGAAGTCGGTCATCGACACCGACGAATAGGGCCGGTTGAAGTTCTCGGGGAACCGGAACCCGAACATCCGGCCCATGCCGATCGCCATGTCGCTGTAGCCGGAGAAGTCGAAGTAGATCTGGACCGTGTACGCCAGCGCCCCCACCCAGGCCGCCGTGCTGTTGAGCCCGGAGGCGTGCCGGAAGGCGGCGTCGGCCACCGGCCCGACCTGGTCGGCGATCAGCACCTTCTTGGAGAGACCGAGCGCAAAACGGGGGAAGCCCTCGGCGAGGTCGTCGAGCCGCTGGCTGCGCGGCGGCGGCCGCCGGATCTGGTCGGCGATCTGGTGGTAGCGGATGATCGGCCCGGCGATGAGCTGGGGGAAGAACGCCATGTACTGCGCGTAGTCGTCGATCCGCCGCATCGGCGTCGCCTGCCCGCGGGTGACGTCGACCACGTAGCTGATCGCGTGGAACGTAAAGAAGGAGATGCCGATCGGCAGCAGGATCGACGGCACCCCGACGTGGTCGGTGCCCAGAGCGCCCAACAGGTCGTTGAGCTGATGGGCCGCGAAGACCGCGTACTTCCACGTGAAGAGGACGAGGAGGTTTGCGACGATCGCCGCCCACATCACGCGGCGGGCGGCCTGATGGCGGTCGGCGGCCTTGAAGCGCCCGATCGCCCGCCCGGCGAGGTAGTTGAGAAGGATGCTGGCGAGGAACAGGAGCACCAGCGAGTGGGCGCCCCAGGCGTAGAACACGATGCTGACCGCGGCCAGCAGCGCGTTGCGCCCACGGGGCGCTACCAGCGCGTAGAGCGCCAGCACCACCGGCATGAACAACCACAGGAAGGTGATCGACGAGAAGACCACGGGACGGCGTCAGCGCGCGCTCACCGCACGACCTCGAGCCAGTCGAGGCGGCGGCCGCACAGGGTTCCCGCGTCGCGCGGAGCGAGATAGCGGAGCCGCCGTGCGTCGGTCACCGGGTCGAGCACGAGTGGCCCGAGGAACCGGTTCGTTCCGCCGTCCGCAGGCTCGAGGTTGTTCCCGGGTCGAACGATGCGGATTCGGGCGGGGCCTGCGGGCAGCCGGATCTCCCCCACGGAGAAGAAGCTGCCCGGCGCGCCGAACTGGCGGGGCCCGGCGCGGCCGACCCGGTGCCCGGCCACGTAGATCGACAGGGCGCGATCGAAGTTGCCCTGGAGCCAGACGCGGTAGCGCCCGGGCGCCGTCACCTGCACCAAGCCCCTGACTTCGCCGGCCTTCCCGCGCTGGATCAGCGCATTCGGGTCGCCGAAGACGGTGCCCCAGTCCGTGGGGCGCTGAGCCCGGGTCGGAATCAGCGACGGCGTGCGCGGGCGCTCCACGTAGGCCAGTCGGGCCCCACGGGCGGCGGCCCGTGCCGCGACCGAGCGCACCTGCGCACACGACGTGAGGCCACCCGCCTCGGTGATCGCGCGGGCGATGGGCACGTGCTCGAGTACGTCGGGGGCCGGTCCGCGCTGCCAGACGTCGTAGGACCGTGTGGAGAAGACACGGCGGAAATTGGCGGGCGGGCGTGTCGCGATCGGCGAGCGCCGGAGCACGAGCAGGCGGTATTGCTCCAGGTACGACGGCGCCACCTGGTTGACGTCGTAGGGATACCGCCCCTGGCCGGCGGGAGGCGGGGGCACACCGGGCGCCAGCCCCGGCGGCGAGAAGGGCGGGTTGAACGAGCGGACGTGACGGAGGAAGTGCGGCACGAACTCGTCCGCCTCGTTCTCGAACGCCGGGCCCTTCCCGGCGAAGCGGTGATCGATCCGGATGAGCTCCTCGAGGCGGCTGCGTGGCGCGGGGTCGGCGTCGTGGTAGGCCAGCGCGGTGGTCCACAACACGCCGCCGGCCACCACGAGGGCCAGCAGCCACCCCGCCACCACCAGGCCGGACGCCCGCAGAGCGGCTCCCCCGAGCATCGCCGTCAGCACGATGGCCGGCGACGCGATCATCATGACCTTGGCGTTCGCGTATGGCGATCCCTGCCGGGTGAGCACATAGGCGACCACCAGCGACGTGCCGAGCAGGAGCAGCGGCGCGAGCGCGACGCGGCGAACGAGCCACAGTGTCCCGATGACGCCAGCCGCCACGGCGATGCCCATGAGCGCGTAGGCCGTGGGCTGGTGCGCCTCGATCTGGTAGCGGAAGTCGCCCCGCGGCCAGATCCCCAACACCTGCCACCGGTCCAGTGGATGGAGCAGGTTCCCGAGGTCCCCCTGCTTGGTGAGCACGTTGTTCGCCGTGTCCACGAAGGTGCCGAGATGGCTGTAGATCGGGAACGCGGCGACCGCGACCAACACGGCGAAGACGGACAGGGTCACGACCCGCTCGCGCCGGCTCGCGAGCCGCAGTTGCCAGAGCACGCC
>JAWVFS010000050.1:0-2871 GCA_033855795.1 Solirubrobacteraceae bacterium
TTCCCCACCCGCAATGAGGTCTGGCTGCGCCTGCTCAACAAGGCGGGGATCTAGTCAGAAGGTAGAACCGCTTTGACGAGCCGCTCGGGCGCGACCTCCAGATACGCGTCCTCCACCGCCCCGGCGACCTCGTTCCAGTCGATTCCGCAGTCGAGACGGACGCCGAGCCATCCCCGGTGACCGACGTAGGGCGGCACGAAGTAGTGCTCGGGCGCGCCGCCCACGAGCGCCTGCTGCATGCCCTCGGGCGCGGCACACCAGATCGCCAACCGCCCATCCCCGTGGTGATTGTCGAGGTAGGAGACGAAGGACCGCTTGCCGCCGATGAAGAAGGTCGGCTGCCCGTGGCTCGGCCGCTCGCTCGTCTCGGGGAGAGCGAGGCAGAGCTTGCGGATGCGCTCGAGCGGGCTGGGCGTCACGGGGACATGCCGCCGCCCTGGCGGGGCGACGACATGGATCCCTGCTTGCGCTCGGCGGGCATCGCCTTCGGGCTCATGCGATCCCCGTGCCCCATCCCGTTCATGGGCATGCCGTCCCGGCCCGGCGGGATGGTCAGGCCCGGCACCCGCCCTGGCGCCGCGGCCACACCGATGGCCAGTCCCACCAGGATCGCGGCCACGCCCGTGGTCGCGGCGGCGCGCCACGGCAGCATCTTCTCCACCGCGATCAGGATCGCGATGACGATCATCCAGGGCAGGCTCATGGCGCCGAGCGCGAAGAGGGCGGCCATGAGCGCCCAGCAGCACCCGATGCACCAGCCGCCGTGCACGATCCCCATTCGCAGCGCACCGAGACGCCCATCACGCCATTCCGACACCACGAACGCGAGCGGGCTGCGGCAGCGCTTCAGGCACGCCGCCTTCAGCGGCGTGAACTCGTACGCGGCCGCCACCAGCAGCACGGCGACGGAGGCCCAGCGGCCGGCGCGGTCCCACGCGAAGAACCCGCCGTCGAGCTCGCGCCCCAGCGTGAGGACCACGTAGCCGACGAGTCCGGCCACTGCCCAGATGAGGAGGTAGCCGGACACGAAGCTGGCGGTCGCGCCGGCGGGGGCCGACAGGCCCCGCTCGCGCCGGCCGCGCTGGAGGCCGACGTACATCAGGACCATGGGGGCGATCGACGGGAACATCATCGCGGCCATCATCACCACCCACGTGGTGACGTAGAAACCCAGGGCGCCGGGGTCGGTCCCGGGCCCGGCATCCATGCCGCCCATGCGCAGGTCGGTCATCCACCAGGCGACCGCGGCGAGGACGACCAGCACCCCGATGATGGCCAGCCGCCACGCCAGGAGCATGGGGGCCGGCGAGACCGCGCGGGCATCGCCCGCGGGCGCCAACCGGCGGCCACCCGATGTCAGGCTCACCGAAATCCGGCTACCCCGACCAGGAGAACGGAGCCGAGAACCCCGACTTGCCGCCGCCGCCGAGGTCGAGCCCGAACGCGCTCACCCCCGACCCATCGGCCGCCTTGGCGACGGTCAGCGTCGTACCCGCGGGGTGGAAGATGTCGGTGAGCTTGGCCGGCTCGCCGGACGCCGAGCCGAAGGAGACGACGTCCTCGACCTCGACCTGGCCCTTGTCACCGACCGTCAGCTTGTGATGGCCGTCGTCCGAGGAGAACTCCATCGGTAGGCGCTCCACTCCCAGCTGCTCGCCGATCAGCGGTGCGACGGCCTCCATCGGGCCACCGAGCTGGCCGCCGAACACCGCGCCGAGCTTCTCCGCCTGCTCATCGGACGCCGCCTCGTCCATCAGCACGCCCAGCTTCCAGTTGCCCTCGTGCATGTAGTGGCCCGACTCGCCGGCGGCCACCACGGTGACCCCGCTCACGTCCACGCCGTCGACCTCGCCCGAGTCGACGTGAAAGACCAGCGCGAAACGGCAGTAATCGTTGTCGGCGCCCAGCGCCAACGAGGCCGTGCACGGACACACCACCTCGCACGAGCAGTTCTCGAAGTACCGGCCCTCGATGCTCCACGCCATGAGCCCTCTCCTTCTCGTTTGACCTCTGCTCGATTCTCTGCCCGGACGGCGGCGCAGTCAAGGGTCATCGGCGTCCGCCGTTCATGCGAACATGTGTTCGTATGCCACCGCCCTACGTCGAGCTCCACTGCCACTCCGCCTACTCCTTCCTCGACGGGGCCTCGATGCCCGACGAGCTGGTCCCGGCGGCGCTCGAGCTCGGCCACCGCGCGCTGGCGCTGACCGATCACAACTCGGTGTCGGGCTCGATGGAGCTCGCGCAGGCCGCGCGGGGCCTCGGTCTGAAGGCCATCCACGGCGCGGAGCTCGACCTCGACGACGGGCGTCACGTCCTGCTCCTGGTGGAGAGCGCCCACGGCTGGTCCAACCTGTGTCGCCTGATCACGCGCGCGCACGCCTATACGCGCGAAGGGCGGCCGGGCGCTCCTCCCTCCGACCCGCAGGTCCCACTTGCCGCCGTGCTCGAGCATGCGGAGGGGCTCGTCTGCCTGTCGGGCTGCGCCGCCCGCGGCGTGCACGACGAGCCGGCGGCGCGCGCTCTGCTTGCGGCGTTCGGCGGCGACCGCTTCCGGATCGAGCTGCAGCGTCCCTTCCACCGTGACGACCGCGCGCGCAACCGCGCGCTGGCCGGCCTGGCCCGGCGGCTGGGGGTGCCGTGCGTCGCCACGGGCAACGTTCACGCGCACGCGCGCTCGCGCGCGCCGCTTCAGGACGCGCTGGTGGCCGTCCGCCACCACACCACGCTCGACGCCTCCGAGCCGGTGCGGCGCGGGAACTGGTCGCACGTGCTCGCCTCGCCGGAGGCGATGGCCGCGCGCTTCGCAGAGCATCCCGAGGCGGTGGCGGAGTCGGGGCGGCTGGCGGAGCGACTGCGGTTCGACCTCCT
>JAWVFS010000051.1:0-6179 GCA_033855795.1 Solirubrobacteraceae bacterium
ACCCGCCGGACGCGCGCGCCGAGCGCCTCGCGCCGGGGGAGTTCGAAGCGCTCGCACGGAGTCTGGCGTGAGGGGGTTGGCGCCCGGCAAGGTCAACCTGTGCCTGCGCCTCGGCGCGCGCCGGGACGACGGTCTGCACGAGCTCGTTTCGGCCGTGCAGGCCGTGTCGCTCGTCGACGAGCTAACGCTCGAGCCGGGCGACGGGCCCGACGACGAGGTCGTCTGCCCCGAGGTCGAGGGCGAGAACCTCGCGGCGCGCGCGCTGGCCGCCTACCGCAAGGTGAGCCGCTGGGACGCGCCCCCCCAGCGGCTGACGATCACCAAGCGACTCCCCGTCGCCGGCGGGATGGGGGGCGGCTCGAGCGACGCGGCGGCCGCCCTGCGCCTGGCCGCGACGGCCGCAGGGCGATCCGATGATCCGCTGCTCGCACGGCTCGCGGCGACGCTCGGCGCCGACGTGCCGGCCCTGCTGCGGCCCGGCCTCAAGCTCGTGACCGGCACCGGCGAGCACGTCCACGGACTGCACGACCTCGAGCGCTTCTGGCTGATCGTGCTGCCGCTGCGCGAGCGGCTCTCCACGGCCGAGGTGTTCACCGAAGCGGACCGGCTCGGGCTGTCGCGGCCGGCGAGCGAGTTGGAGGCCGCCGCCCGCGAGCTGGAGGATGCGCTCAGCCACGGCGGGACGCTCCCCCTGGAGGTCCTGGGCAACGACCTCGAGCCCGCGGCCCGCTCGCTGTGCCCGGCGATCGACGACGCGCTCGGTGCACTGCGGGCGGCTGGGGCCGAGGCCGCGATGGTGAGCGGCTCCGGCCCGACGACGTTCGGAGTGTTCCGCTCGTGGAGCGAGGGGGTCGCGGGGGCCGCCGCCGAACTCGCGCTCGACCCGCGCTTCGACGACGCCCACGTCGCGTACCCGTTCGCCAAGGCGTGAAGGCTGGCCCCCTCCTGCTCGCCGCGACGGTCGCGGCGTTCCTGGCGACCCGCTTTCGCCGGCTCTCGAACGAGGCCCGCGTCGTCCTCGTCCTGCTGGTCGCCGGCCTGGCGGTGTACGGCGCGGGTCTCGTCCAGCCGCCGAACCTCGAGAAGGCGATCGAGGACATCGGCAGGGCGCTGGGCGGCTACACCTATGCGCTCGTGGGCGCGATGGCCTACCTCGAGACTGGGGCGTTCGTCGGCCTGGTCGCGCCCGGGGAATTCACCGTCGTGTTCGGCGGCGTCGTGGCGGGCCAGGGGAAGGTCGACGTCGTGGCGCTGCTGGCGATCGTGTGGGCCGCGGCGGTGGCGGGCGACGTCACGAGCTACCTGCTCGGCCGCCGGCTGGGCCGGGAATTCCTCGTCCGCCACGGCCCGAGGGTCAAGATCACCGAGGCCCGGCTCGAGCAGGTCGAGGCGTTCTTCCATCGCCACGGCGGCCCCACGATCCTCATCGGCCGCTTCATCGGGCTCGTCCGTGCGCTCGCGCCGTTCATCGCCGGGGCCTCGCGCATGCCCTTCCGGCGCTTCATGCCCTACGACGTGATCGCGGCCGGCCTGTGGAGCGCCACGTTCGTGCTCCTGGGCTACTTCTTCTGGCGCAGCTTCCACGAGGTGATCGCGATCGCCAAGCAGGGCGCGCTCGCCTTCGGCACCGTCGTGGTGGTGCTCGTTGGCACCGTGGTCGCGATCCGCCACCTCCGCGATCCGGCGAACCGCGCGGCCCTACGGCGAGCGCTCGAGGGTGAACGCCGGCCGATGCTGCGTCCGCTCGCGCGCGTCGCGCTGAGCCTCCAGGACCGCGTGCTGAGGCCGGCCGCCCACCGGCTCGAGCGACCGGTGCGGTTCGTCCGCGCCCGCATCACGCCCGGCGGGCTGGGGCTCGGTTTCACCACGCTGGTCGCCGTGGCGCTCGTGGGCGGCTTCACATTCGTGGCCATGCTGACGGCCGTCGACCACGGGGACCGGTTGCCGTCGGACCGGACCGCCTTTGACCTCGTGGACGAGCTGCGGACCAGCACGCTGACGTCGCTCGTGAAAATGGTGACCGCGATCGGTTCGACGCCGGCCGTCGTCGCCGTCCTGCTCGCCACTCTGGCGTTCCTGGCGCTCCGGCGCCGCTGGCTCGAGTTCGTCCCGCTCGCCGCCGGTGCGCTGTTGTCGAACATCGCCTGGAATCTCGTCAAGCGGTGGGAGGCGCGTCCGCGCCCGCCGGGCGCCCTCGTGGATGTCACGGGCTTTGCCTTCCCCTCCGGCCACGCCACGAACTCGGTCACCTACGTGGCCGTGGCAGTGGCGCTCGCGCACGTCGTACCCCGACTCGCCGGACGGGCCGGGATCATCGTCGCCGCGATCGTCCTGGCCGCCGCGATCGGCCTCTCGCGCGTGTATCTCCGGGTCCACTACCTGTCCGACGTGCTCGGGGGCTGGGGCCTCGGCGCGGCGCTCTTCTCGCTGTGCGGCTGCACGGCGCTGCTCGTCGCCGCGGTCCGTCACAATGGGCGCGCCGCATGAGCAACACCTCGATCACCTACTTCGTCGGTGTCTGCGCCGGCGTGTTCTCGTTCTCCGCGTACGTTGGGTTCGTCGCGGTGCCGGCGTGGAACGCCTACAGTCGCGTCTGGCAGCGCGTCGCGGCGGTCTTCCTGTCGCTCTACGTCCTGATCGCGATGGTCGGGCTCGGGATCCTGGTCGGCGCGCTCGTCACGCTGAACTGGGACCAGATCGGCTAGCGGCGAGGCTCGTCATGCCTGATCCGGCCCGCCGACTGGGCGCAGTCCCCGACCCGCCCGACGACCGCGACCTGGTCGCGCTCACGGACGTCGCCGCCGCGGTGGCGGGGGGTGAGGGCATCTTCGAGGTCGCCCGCTCCGCCGGGCGCGCGCTCGACGCCTCGCTCGCCGTCATCGACGCCAACGGCGCCGTGCTGGCGGTGGCGGCACGGTCTCCGGCCGAGGAGAAGGCGCTGGTGGCCGGGGAGAAGACGGACCTTCGCGAGCTGCGGGTGGGCGGCGAGGGGGTCGGCGAGCTGCGCTTCCGGCCGCACTCCGGGCCGCCGGCCGACGCGCTGATCGTCGTGGTCTGCGCGCTCCTCGCCGCTGAGGCCGAGCGCGTGCGTGGTCCCGAGCGCGCCTCCGCACAGGCCGTCGCCGAGTTCGTCAACGCGCTGCTGGAGCGGCGTCTCGACGACCGCGACGAGCTCCTCGCGACCGCCGCCGGGCTTGGCCTCCGGCTCGACGCCGGTGGCAGCTTGATCGTCGCGCACGCCCACCCGCTCGCCCCGAGTGACGAGGACTGGCGCCGGCGCGTTCTCGCCGCCGCCGAGCGTGCTGCGCGGGCGGGCGGGGCGAGAGCGGTCGCCGCGATGTCCGAGCGACACGGTGCGCGCGATGGCGAGGTCGTCGTCCTCGTGGCCGAGGCGGACGACCTCGCGGGGCAGCGCGCCGCGGAGCGCGTGCTGCGCGAATTCGAGGCCAACCTGCACGGCTTCGCCTTCGCGGTCGGCCGCAGCCGTGTGGCCAAGGACCCGGTGGACCTGCACCGCGCGGGCAAGGAGGCGCAGCTCGCCGCCAATGTCGCGCTGGCCGACGCCGTCCCGACCGTGCTGGCCTTCGAGGAGACCGGCGCCTACCGGTTGCTCATCTCCGAGGACCCCGACGAGCTCGAGCGCTTCTACGCCGACACGGTCGAGCCCCTCGTCGCCTACGACGAGCAGTACGAGATCGGGCTCGTCAACACGCTCGAGACCTTCCTCGACTGCGACGCCAACGTTGCCCAGAGCGCCCAGCGACTCTTCACCCACCGTCACACGATCCGCTACCGGCTGGAGCGCGTGCGCGAGCTGACCGGCCACGACGTCGGCTCCACCCACGGCCGCGAGCAGCTGTCGCTCGGACTCAAGGCGATGCGGGTGCTCGGCATCCCGCCGCGCGTCGGTCCCGCCACCGAGCCGGGGACCGAGGCCGGGCGCGTGCCCAGCCCGCCGAAGGACCGTCCCCGGTCGTGACGCCGGTGCGGGTCGGCGACCCCGCGCCGGACGTCACGCTGCTCGATGCGTCGGGCGCCGAGGCGCGCCTCGGCGCATTGCTGCGCGGCGAGGCCACCGTCGTCATCTTCCTGCGCCACCTCGCCTGACTGCCGTGTCGCGAGCACCTGGTCGAGGTGTCGAAGCGCGGGGCGGAGCTCCCCGGCCGGGTGATCGTGGTCAGCTTCGCCCGCCCGGGGCGCCTCGCCGCGTACGCGCGCGAGCTCGACCTCGACCTCGACCTGCCGCTGTACAGCGACCCCGACCGCGAGCTCTACGGCGCGCTCGGCTTCGGCCGCGCATCGGTGGCGCGGGCCTGGCTGCATCCGCGGGTGTGGGTGCGTTACGCCCGCCTGCTGGCCCGCGGCCGGCGTCTGCATCGGCCGGAGCAGGACACGCTGCAGCTCGGCGGCGACGCGGTCTTCGACTCCGACACGCGGCTGCGCTGGCTGTACTGGAGCCGCGGGCCGGAGGACCGCCCGAGCGTGGACGAGCTGATCGACGCCCTCAGTCGGGCAGCCGCGCCACCCGCATGACCACTCGCTCGCCGCGAAACGGCACGCCCTCGCGGAGCAGGAGGCGGCGCTGCCGGGCGCCCTTGGCGAGCGTGCCGTCGACCCGCACGACGCGGTGCCACGGAACATCCGCGTCGTCGCAGGCGAACAGCACCGTGCCGGCGAAGCGCGGGGCCCCCGGCGACACGTCGCCGTAGGTACGCACGAAGCCGGGCGGGATCGCCCGCACCCGCGCCAGCACTCGCTGCGCTCGCTCGCCCTCCAGCCTCACGAAAGGAAGGGTAGGCTCGCGCCCATCCCGATCGTCGACCTGTCCGCCCCCATCGAGCCCAGCCCGGCCGAGCTCCCGGACGTGCTGCGCACCGACGTTCACGTCACCGACCACGCTCAGGGGGCCCGCGACATCGAGACACTGCTCGGAGTACCGTCGCGCCTGCTGCGAAACGGCGAGGGGTGGGCGCTGGAGGAGTTCACCCGCTTCGGCACGCACAACTCGACTCACGTCGACGCGCCCTGGCACTACAACTCGACGATCGGCGGGAAGCGCGCGCAGACAATCGACGAACTTCCGCTCGAGTGGTTCTATGCCCCGGGCGTGGTGCTGGAATTCACCGGCCGGGAGGACGGGGACGCGATCGGCGCGGACGCGATGGAGGCCGAGCTCGCCCGCATCGGCCACGACCTGCGCGAGCGCGACATCGTGCTCGTACGCACCGGCCGTGACGAGTTCTACGCCCAGCCCGACTATGTTGCCCGCGGCCCCGGCGTCACGGCCGAGGCGACGCAGTGGCTGTTCGACCGCGGCGTGCGCGTGATGGGGATCGACGCCTGGGGCTGGGACGCGCCCCTGCACCTCCAGGCCCAGGAAGCGCTCGAGCGCGACGAGCCCGGCGTGTTCTGGGCCGCCCACCAGGCCGATCTGCCCTACTCGCAGATCGAGCGTCTGTGCAACCTGGGCGCTCTGCCCCCGGACGGCTTCATCGTCTCGTGCTTTCCGCTGAAGATCGTCGGCGGCAGCGCCGCCCCGGCCCGGGTGGTGGCGATCCTGCCGGACTGAATGGCCGCGGAGCAGTTCTACGATCGGATCGGCGCCGGCTACTCGACCACCCGCCGAGCCGATCCACGGATCGAGGAGCGCATTCATCGCGCCCTTGGCGACGCCGGGAGCGTCGTCAACGTCGGTGCGGGCGCGGGCTCGTATGAGCCGCGCGACCGGGAGGTCGTGGCCGTCGAGCCGTCGGAGCGCATGATTGCTCAACGCCCGCCGGGCTCCGCGCCGGTCGTTCGGGCGTCGGCGGAAGACCTGCCGTTCCGCGAGGGGGCATTCGACGCTGCGATGGCCGTGTTGTCCGATCACCACTGGCCCGACCGGGCGCAGGGGTTGCGCGAAATGCGCCGGGTCGCCCGCGTGCGTGCCGTGCTCTTCACCTGGGACCAGGCCAGGGTCGACGAGGGCTGGCTCATCCGCGACTTCCTGCCCGGTTTTCGCGGGCTCCCCGGCATGCCGCTGTCGGAGATCGCGGATCACCTCGGCGCCACCGAGATCCAGACCGTGCCCATCCCCGCCGACTGCCGGGACGGGTTCTTCCACGCCTACTGGGCGCGCCCGCACGCGTACCTCGATCCGGCGGTGCGCCGCAACATCTCGGTGTTCGCTCGGCTTCCCG
>JAWVFS010000052.1:0-4908 GCA_033855795.1 Solirubrobacteraceae bacterium
CGCGTTTTGCATGGTGGACCGCCCCCGCTCGCCTGCTACATTCCGCGGGAATGACGCACCTGCTCGACCTTCGCCTTCTTCTCCTCCCCCTTCGGGGGGAATAGTGCGTGGCGGCCGCGTAGCCGCAAACCAGCCGAGAAGAAGCCGTAGGACGAGACGCAAAGGAGCGACATGACCAGGCCGGACGATCCCAATCGAGTACTGATCTTCGACACCACGCTGCGGGACGGCGAGCAGTCGCCCGGCATCTCGCTCAACGTGGCCGAGAAGCTCGAGATCGCCCAGCAGCTCGCGCGCCTCGGCGTCGACGTCATCGAGGCGGGATTCCCGATCACCTCACCGGGGGACCTCGAGGCGGTGCAGACGATCTCGCGCAACGTCCAGGGCCCGGTGATCACCGGGCTGGCGCGCACGCACGTCGCCGACATCGACGCGGCCTACGAGGGTGTGAAGGACGCGGAGCTACCGCGCATCCACACGTTCATCTCGACCTCCGACATCCACATCGAGCACCAGCTGCAGACCACGCGCGAGGACGTCAAGGGCCAGGCCCGCGCCGCCGTGGCACACGCCAAGGGCTATGTCGACGACGTCGAGTTCTCACCCATGGACGCGACCCGCGCCGACGTCGAATACACGGCCGAGGTGTGCGCGATCGCCCTCGAGGAGGGCGCCACCACCATCAATATCCCCGACACCGTGGGCTACACGATGCCCGACGAGTACACGGCGTACCTGCAACGGCTCTACGAGCTGGTGCCCGGGCTGCGCGACGTGGTCGTGTCGGTGCACTGCCACGACGACCTCGGGCTGGCCGTGGCCAACTCCTTTGCCGGGGTGATGGCGGGCGCGCGCCAGGTCGAGTGCGCGGTCAACGGCATCGGCGAGCGGGCGGGCAACGCCGCGCTGGAGGAGATCGCGATGCTTCTGCACACCCGCCGCGCCGACCTCGGGGTGCACACCGGGATCGTCACCACGGAGCTCGCGCGTGCCAGCCGGCTGGTGTCACGACTCACCGGCTACGCGGTGCAGCCCAACAAGGCGGTGGTCGGGCGCAACGCGTTCGCGCACGAGTCCGGCATCCACCAGGACGGCGTGCTCAAGGAGCGCACCACGTACGAGATCATGGACGCCCGCACGATCGGGCTCGAGACAAATTCGATCGTGCTCGGCAAGCACTCGGGCCGGCACGCCCTGCAGCAGGCGCTCGAGGACCTGGGCTACCAGGTCTCCGGGCAAACGCTCAATCAGGCGTTCAAGCGGTTCAAGGAGATCGCGGACAAGAAGAAGCAGGTCACCGCGATGGACCTCGAGGCGCTGGCCACCGACGAGCTGCGCGACGACATCGGCTCCTACGACCTGCTGTGGTTCGACGTCGAGGCCTCATCGCGCCGGCCGCCACACGCGCGGGTCGGCGTCCGCCTTCCGGACGGGACGGAGTCCGAGGGCTCGTTCACCGGGGACGGCCCGATCGACGCCGTGTTCCGGGCGATCAACGCCGCGGCCGGCCGTGAGGCCAAGCTGCGCGAGTTCCGCGTGGACGCGGTCACCGGCGGCCAGGACGCGCTCGGCGAGACATCGGTCGTGCTCGAGCTCGGCGACGTGACGGCCTCGGGCCAGGGGGTCTCGACCGACATCATCGAGGCCGCGGGCCGCGCCTATGTGCGAGCGCTCTCGAACGCCGAGCGCCGCCGCGCACAGGCCGAGCGTGACGCCGAGGCCGAGGTGGCCGCGGCCGCGAGCCCGTAGCCACGCTGGACGCCGAGGACGGCGGCGCCGTATCGTGAGCCGAATGGAGACCGCCGCCGCCGCGGCCACACGACCCGCCGCGCTCGACGAGCCGACCCTGTGCGCCGCCTTCCGCCGCACGGCCGCCGAGCGCAGCGACGCCGTCGCGCTCCGCACTCCCGGCGGAGACGTCGAGGTCACCTGGCGCGAGTACGCCGCGCGCGCGGCCGACTACGCGGCGGGCCTGGCGGCGCTCGGCGTGGAGCCGGGGGACACGGTGGCGATCATGCTGACCAACCGGCCCGAGTTCCACCTCGTCGACTGCGCCGCCATGCACCTGCGCGCCGTCCCGTTCTCGGTCTACAACACCTCCTCGCCCGAGCAGCTCGAGTACCTGCTCGGCGACGCCGGCAACCGCGTCGTGATCTGCGAGCGCACGTTCCTCGACCGCGTGCTGGCGGCGCGCGCGGCGTGTCCCGCGGTCGAGCACGTGATCGTCGTCGACGGCGAGGGAGAGGAGGACACGCTCAACCTGGGCGACCTCGTGGCCCGCGGCGAGCCCGGCTTGGATACCGAGGCGGCGGCGCGCGCCGTGACCCCGGACGACCTGCTCACGCTCATCTACACATCGGGCACGACGGGGCCGCCCAAGGGCGTGCAGATCACCCACGCGAACATGCTCGCCGAATGGCGCGCGCTGCATGCCGCGTCACCCGTCGCACCGCACGGCCGGCTGATCTCCTTCCTGCCGGCCGCGCACATCGCGGACCGATGGTCCAGCCACTACGGCGGCATGCTGTTCGGCCACGAGGTGACCTGCTGCGCCGACCCGCGGCGGGTGATGGAGATCGTCCCCGAGGTCCGCCCGACCACCTTCGGCGCGGTGCCGCGAATCTGGGAGAAGACCAAGGCCGCACTGGAGGCGGCCTTCGGCGCCGAGCCCGACGAGAACCGGCGGGCCGCGGTGGGCTGGGCCCTCGACGTCGGCCTGCGCCGCGTGCGCGCCGAGCAGGCCGGCGAGCCGGTCGACGACGCCCTCGCAGAGGAGCACGCGCGGGCGGAGGAGCTCGTGCTGTCCAAGCTCCGCGAGAGCCTCGGGCTCGACCAGGCCGACCGCTTCGTCGCCGGGGCCGCGCCGACGCCGGTCGAGGTCCTCGAATTCTTCGCCGCGATCGGCATCGGCATCTGCGAGTCGTGGGGCATGTCAGAGCTCTGCTCGCTCGCCACGATCAACCCGCCGGAACGGATCAAGATCGGGACCGTGGGCCCGCCGCTGCCGGGGATCGAGCTCCGTCTCGCCGACGACGGTGAGGTCCTGGTCCGGGGCGGGATCGTGATGCCCGGCTACCGCAACCTGCCCGAGCGGACCGCGGACACGATCGACGCCGACGGCTGGCTGCACAGCGGCGACATCGGCACCCTGGACGAGGACGGGTATCTGACGATCGTCGACCGCAAGAAGGAGCTGATCATCAACGCGGCCGGCAAGAACATGTCGCCGGCCAACATCGAGGCGGCGCTGACGACGTCGAGCCCGCTCATCGGCCAGGCGTGCGTCATCGGCGACCGTCGCCCCTACAACGTCGCGCTGATCGTTCTCGATCCCGACGGCACCGCCGGGTTCGGGCGCGAGCACGGGCTGGGCGACGAGGCGCTCGGCGCACTGGCCGAGGCCGGAGCGATCGTCGACCTCGTCGCCGACGCCGTGCAACGCGCCAACGAGCGCCTCTCGCGCGTCGAGCAGATCAAGCGCTTCCGCATCCTCGAGGGCGAGTGGGAGCCGGGCGGGGACGAGCTGACGCCGACCATGAAGCTCAAGCGCCGCCCGATCGGCGAGAAGTACGCGGAGGAGATCGAGGCGCTGTACGCCGAGGCCTGACCGTCGCGCGAACGGCCACGTTCGTTTTAGAATCGGCTCATGCGCCCGGGCAGGGGAGCCCCCATCGCCGCGATCGCCGGCATCCTCTCGCTGTTTGCGAGCGCGCCGGCGGGCGCGGTGTCTCCGCCCACCGGCTGGAACGGCGCCAATCCGTTCAACTGCGAGCTCCAGTACGCCGGCTTCGGCACCACCTTCCCGCATCCCGACGCCGACCCGTTCTGCGTCGACTTCGACAAGCGGCGCCAGAACGTCACCAACCTCGGGGTCGTCGACTTCCTCGCGCAGGAGCCCGCGCGGGTCGCCGCCGCCACGCCGAAGTGCTTCTACTTCCAGTCCGACCACTGGCGCGGCTCGATCGTCCAGGGCGACCCGTCCACGAAGACGTACGAGTGGGACGGCCACTACTTCTTCGACAAGGCGACCGGCGACGGCGGTGTGTGGATGACGAACTTCAACCTCAACGGCCAGACCTACGACCCCAGCGCGATCCCCGGCATGCCGGCCGATTACGCGCGCTACTTCGGCCCCGGCACGGGCGGCACGATCACGCACAACTCCATTCCCACGGAGCCGCGCTGCGTGGAGCTCGCGCGCACGAACCACCGCGCCGTCTACGGCGCCGGAAAGCCCGCGGCGAGCTGCTCCGCCCCGAACGGGAGCGTCTCGACCCGCACGCTGGGGCCGGTGACCGTCGGCGACGCCGAGCGCCGCGTGCGCGACCTGATGGGGACGCCGAGCGAGGTGCGGCGCGGCTTTTTGCGCTACTGCCTCAACGACCGGGCCACCTACCTCGTGGGGCAGCCCGGGGATCGCAGCGGCGACGCCGGCGGCGCGGGGGCCGGCGATGAGCCGACCGCACTCGTCTACACGGACTCGCAGGCCTACCGCTACCGCCGCGTGCGGCCCGGGCTCGGGACCAGCGCGCTCCGGCGCCGCTGGCGCCACGCGCTCGTCCGCCTGCGGATGGGCAAGGTGTCGATCTACGCACCCAGCCGCACCAGCCCCGTCATCGCCGGCGTGCGCGCCCGGCGCGTGCGCTGGATCGCGGTCTACGACCACGGCCGGATCCGGTCGCCCAGCGCGCTGCGCGAATACCTGCTGCGCACGACGCCGGACTGAGCGGACGCGGCCTCGCGCGCGGTGTGATGGCGGATCGGACCCTCACCACGCGACGGGTGACCGGACTCGCCGGGCTCGCCGTGACGGTCGTGTTCGGCGTCGGGAACGCACTGTGGGCGTTCGATCAGCCCGCGGCCGGTGCCCCGGCGCGAGAGATCGTCGCCTTCTACACGGACGCGTCG
>JAWVFS010000053.1:0-6742 GCA_033855795.1 Solirubrobacteraceae bacterium
GTGGTCACGCAGAAGCAGATGTTGGACACCATCCCCGCCAGCGTGATCACGACATACGGGGTGTTGCGAAACAGCGACAGCTCGACGAGCGGGAAGCGCACGCGCCGTTCGATGGCGACGAAGGCCACGAGCATGAGCGCCCCGACGGCGAACGTCCCGAGCGTGGCCGCCGACGCCCATCCCCAAACGTCGCCGCGGTCGACGGCGAATGTGAGCGCGGCGATCCCCAGAGCCACCGCGGCGACCCCCTTGACGTCGATCGTCCGGGGAACGGTGGGATCGCGGGACTCCTCCATCGACCCGAGGCCGAGGAGCAGCGCGGCGAGCGCCAGCGGCACGTTGAAGATCAGGACCCACCGCCAGCTGAGCTCGCTCAGGGCGCCGCCGACGAACGGCCCGAGCGCGGTCCCGGCCGCGGCGATGCCGTACGCGTTGCCGATGGCGGCCTGCCGCCGCTCCTCCGGGAAGGCGTTGGTCAGCGCGGCGATCCCGACGGGGAAGCTCAGCGCCGCGCCCACGCCCTGCAACACGCGAAAGGCGATGACCATGCCCGCCGAGTCCGACACGCCGGCGGCGAGCGATGTCACGCCGAACAGGGCCACGCCGGCGAGGAGCACGCGCTTGCGGCCGAGGATGTCCCCGAGGCGGCCGCCCGGGATCATGAACGCGCCGACCGCCAGCATGTAGCCCGAGATGGCCCACTGCATGTCGGTGGTGGTGACGTGCAGCTCGTGCGCCATCTGGGGAAGCGCGAGGTTGAGGGCGAAGAAGTCCAGCTGCACGAGGAACATCGCGAGCGAGACGGCGAGAAGGATGCGGCGCAGTCGGGCGTCCCCGCCGCCCGCCCCGCTCACTGTGCTGTGGCTCCCCTCGTCCATCGTGCGGGGCGGGTCTACCGGCCAGGCCGGACGTCTGTCAAGCGTGCGAGGTCGGGCGGATGTGCGCGCGATCAGCGCTGCGGTGCGACGGAGCGCCGCAGCCCGGCGTGACGGCTGCGGAGCGGGCGTACGCCGGCGGCGGTGCGGCCGTCCTGCGCCGCGGCCCAGATGATCAGGGCGAAGCCGGAAAGCGCGACGAAGCACAGCGCGGCGAGCGCGAGGCTGAGGAGGATCGTTTCCAGCATGGTTCGGATGGTCGCGGGTGACCCAGAACCCCCGTTAACCATCGCCTCAAGGACAACTAACGATCCGCATCGACTAGCCTCCGGCGCGATGGACCTTCACCTGCGCGCCGCCGATCGGATGTGGCCAGTGCTCAACCGCATGATGGGGGGGCACGCCTTCATCTACCGGGCGAGCGGGGGGCGCATCGGGCACCGCGTGCCGGGCGCCCCGCCGATGCTGCTGCTCGACCACATCGGCGCGAAGAGCGGGACGGTGCGCACCAGCCCGCTCGTGTACTTCAAGGACGGCCAGAACATCGTGATCGTCGCCTCCAAGGGCGGCAACCCCCGGCATCCGGGCTGGTACCACAACCTGCGGGCCAACCCGGACACGACGATCCAGATCGGCACCGAGCGGCGCGCCGTGCACGCGCGCGTGGCCGAGCCCGAGGAACATGCGCGCCTGTGGCCCAAGGCGGTGGCCACCTACGGCGGCTATAGCGGCTACCAGGAGCGCACCGACCGCCAGATCCCGCTGGTCATCCTCGAGCCGCGTCGACCGTAGGACACGCCGCGCGTGGCCGAGGACCTCGCCGAGCGCCTGCTGTTCGCCGTCGCCCGTGAGCTCGAGGGCGAGCGGCGCAACGCCGTGCTCAATTTGCTGCGCGAGGTGCTCGCCGACCTCGAGGTGATCGACCGGTTGCCGCTAGAGGGCGTCGAACCCCAGGCCGGTCCACCGCAATGGCCCTAGACACCGCCGAGCTGACCGTTGCGCGGGCGCGCGCCGAGATCGACAGCGGCGCGCTCTCGCCCGTCGAGCTCACGGACGCGGTGCTCGACCGGATCACCGAGCGCAACCGCGAGCTCAACGCCTACCTGTACGTCGACGAGGAGGGAGCCCGCGCCCAGGCCCGCGCGGCCGAGGCCGCGGACGCCGCTCCGGAGCTCCCGCTGCGCGGCATCCCGATCTGCGTGAAGGACATCATCGACGTGGCCGACATGCCGACGACCGCGGGCGCCGACCACTGGCGGCGGGACCCGGCGACCGACGCGGCCAGCGTGGCTCGCCTGCGCGCCGCGGGCGCGGTGATCGTCGGCAAGGGAAACACGAACGAGTTCGCCTACGGGATCGACGGCCACAATCCACACTGGGGCGACGCGTGCAACCCCCACGACCCCGCGCGCATCACCGGGGGCTCGACGTCCGGGCCTGCGACCGCCGTGGCCGGGGGCCTCGCGCTCGCCGGCCTGGGCACCGACACCGGGGGGTCCCTGCGCGTGCCCGCGTCGCTGTGCGGCGTCACCGGGTTCCGGCCGACGCTCGGCAGCGTCCCGCTCGACGGGGTCGTCGCGCTGGCCTGGTCGTTCGACGTCGCCGGCCCCATCGCGCGCACGGCCGAGGACTGTGGCGCGCTGCTCGACGTGCTGCAGGGCCGTCCGGTCGCCCAGCCCGACCCGTCTCCCGCCGGCCTGCGCATCGGCCTGTTGGCCGAGCTGCTGGCCGACCACTCGGAGCCGCATGTCGCCGAGGGAGTCGAGCGCGCGGCCGAGACCTTGCGCGGGCATGGGGCGCAGGTCGTGGAGGTACGCCCGCGCGATCTGCACCTCGCGCCCGCCGTCTTCCGGACGATCCAGCTCGTCGAGGCCTCGCGCGCGCACTCGAAGTGGTTCAACCGCCAGCGCGAACGCTACGCCCCGCGCGTGCGCGACCTGCTCGAATGCGGGCGGCTGCTGCCCGCCGACGCCTACGTCGCGGCGCAGCAGGCGCGCCGGCTGCTCGTGGAGGAGATCGCCGACACGGTCCGCAAGCACCGCCTGGACGCTCTCCTCGCGCCCGCCACTCCGGTCACCGCGCCCCGCCGCGACGCCGCGACGGTGACCATCGGCGACCGCGAGGTGCCCGTGCGCGCCGCGCTGCTATCGATGACGGCGCCGATCAGCCTGCTCGGAGGACCGGCGGCCGCCGTCCCCGCAGGCATGCACGACGGCATGCCCTTCGGGGCGCAGATCGCCGCCCGCCCGGGCGCCGAGGCGACCGTGCTGCGCATCGCAACCGCGCTCCAGGGCGCCGACGTCGTGGGCTGAGTGCGCCTCAGTGGTAGCCGTCGGCGCGGCACGGCGCCGCGCCGCACACGTTGATCACGGCGCCGTTGGGCGACAGGAATGCCGACTTCTGGCTGCGTGCAGCGACCGTGTTACGCGGGAAGTAGTGCGGGTCCGCCCCGCCGCGGTCCGGGATGTTGAACGGCGGCGCCGGCGCCGTCTGAGGCCCGCCGTCCCAGTACACGATCGCCGAGCCCGGGAACGGGTAGCCGCCGATCGTCGGAACCCCGAACAGCGGCGTGACGTCGAACGTGCGTCCGACGGCGATCGCCGGGCGATAGGCCCGCGCGCCGATGGTGCGCGCCTCGACGTCGGACATCACGTTGGCCACCTGGTGATCGCCGACCGCGACGTGCATCAGCACCGTGTGCCGCGGCGTGCCCGCCGGAGGGCTCGTCGTGACGTGGGACGCCCAGCCGTCGGTCTCCCCGCGATCCCACAGCATCTGCGCGATCGAGATGATCAGCAGGCGCGTGCCCTCGTCCTTGTAGGCGGGCGCGAATATGAGGTTGTAGGTGTCAAAGTCGGTCGAGCGCGGCAACAGAGTGCCGAAGTCCATCGTCGCCACGCCGAGCACCGCGCGCCGCCAGTCCGGCGCGAGCGCCGTCGCGGCGCCCCCGATGATCGCTCCCTGCGAGTTGGAGTCGTAGTAGAGGTTCGAGGTGTCGAGCAGCGCCTGGCCGCCAAGGCCCTGGAACGACGCGTTGGCGGCGAATCCCTGCGGGTGGGCGAGCAGGCGGCCGAGGTACAGGGTGTTGAGGATGCCCTGCTGGAGCCGGTCGGCCAGCGAGGGGAACCGCGAGAAGTCGCCCAGGAGGCCGATCGCATTGGGAACGTCTTCGCTCGACATCCCGCTCCAGTCCGTGGCGCAGAAGGTGAAGTCGTGCTCAGCGCTCATGTCCTGGATGTTGGTCTCGTCGATCTGCGTGTGCGAGCCCAGCAGACCGTGGCCGTAGAGCGAGATCCGGGACGGCGTCGTGAAGGCGGCACGCGGGATGTTGCACTGGAACGCGGCCTGCTGGACGTTGCCGGGGATCTGCGTCGGCAGTGCGTCGGGCCGGATCGACGAGTAGTGCAGCCGGGAGCCCGGCGGGCAGCCGGTCCGATCGAGGTAGCAGGGGACGGTGAACGTGCCGCTCACCGTGCGCGCGATCTTGGCGTTCTGCGCAACCGTGAAGTCCTGCACGCCGGTGACCGAGAAGCTCGGCGCCCGCCCCTGGATGACGCCGTCGGCCAGGTTCGTGTCGCCGAGCTGGCGGAACCCGTCGTTGCGGATGCTCAGCATCCGCGCGGTCAACGAGCGGTCGCTGGCCACGGTGAAGTCCCAGGTCAGGTACACGCTGGCCTGCGACACGCCCGCTCTGCTCAGCGCGCGTCGCAGCGCCCGCGAGGTCGTCGCCCATAGGCCGCGCGGCTGACGGTCGCGCAGGAAGCGCAGCACGACCACGTAGCGCCGTCCCGGCACGAGGTTCTTCGCCGGGTGGATGATCAGGTTGCGGCTCTTCGTCGCCACCTTGTTGGCATCGAGCTCACCCCACACGATCTGGCGCTTGCCGGTCGCCTCGTCGAGCAGCAGCAGCGGCTGACGGGGCTTCGTGTACTTCGCGATGTCGTTGACCGGCACGATGCCCGAGCTGCGGAAGCGCCCCTGGGTGGTGAGCGAGGGGACGTGCACGATGATGGGCTGGCCCGGGCTGAAGCCGTCGTTGCGGTTCCATTCGCGCGGGTCGATGCGCCGGCCGGAGTTGTTCGCCGGCATGGCCGCGCGCACGAAGGCGACCCGGCGGCCGGTCACGCTCGAGCGGTCCGCCTTCGTCAGGGCGAAGTCGTTGGGGAACGGCAGCAGGCACCCGCGCGTCGGAACGCCGGTGCAGCGCGGCGCGGCGAGGGCGGAGCCGGGCACGGCGAGCGCGACGAGCACGGCGAGCACGGCGGAAACGACGAGCAAACGACGGCGGGACATGCGGCACGGCTCCTTCCCCGAGCGACCGACCTGAAGGTGCGACGACGCTACCAAATCGCCCGCGTGGCCGGCGGCGATGAGATAGTGGCCGCGATGAGGGCCGGTTCGGAGGTGGGAGGCGTCTACCGCGATGCGTGGCTGGTCTACCGCGCGCATCCGGCCGCACTCCTGGTGCCGGGCGCCGTCCTGTTCCTCCTCTTCGGCGTGCCCTCGGTGCTCTTCGGCGAGGCCACCACCGACCAGGGCGCGGGCGCAGTGCTGGCCGCGGTGGTCGCACAGACGCTCGGGTCGCTGTCGTCGTTCCTCTACTACGGCTATTGCGAGGAGGTGGCCGACCAGGCCCGCTCGGGCCAGGTGTCGGTGCGCCGCGCGCTGGAGGAAACGAGGCCGGTCGTGCTCAAGCTGGCCGCCGTGTCGGTGGTCGTCGACGTGCTCGTCGGCCTCTCGCTCCTCCTGTTGATCGTTCCCGGGGTGCTACTGGCGGCGCGCTGGGGTCTCGTGGCACCGATAGCCTCGTTCGAGAAGGTCTGGCCGCGGCGGGCCATGCGGCGCTCGGCCGAGCTCGTCAAGGGCCATTACCGGCTGGTGCTGGTGACCGCCGTCGCCATGTTCCTGCTGGAGCAGGTGGCGTCGGCCGCCGGTGAGGCGCTCGGCGCGGAGGTCGGGGGCGACCACCTCCTCGGAGCGGTGCTCGGCGATGCGGCCGGCGACCTGATGGTCGGTCCATTCGCCGGACTGCTGATCGCCATCGTGTACTTCCGGCTCAGCGGACGGGGCAAGGCGTGAGCCTCCGCGGTCGCGGGCGCAGCCGGAAGCCCGCCGCGCGCCACATCCAGCTCGGCGAGCTCCAGGACACCTTCCTGATCTCGGCCGTCGGGATGATCCTGATCATCCGGCTGCAGCTGTTCCTGACGAACTACCCGTCGCTCGGCGGGGGCAAGCTGCACATCGCGCACCTGCTGTGGGGCGGCCTGCTGATGATGATCGCGCTCGGGATGCTGTTCACGCTGGTCGGCCGGCGCTGGCGCCAGCCCGCGGCGGTGCTCGGCGGCGCCGGCTTCGGCTTCTTCATCGACGAGGTCGGCAAGTTCGTGACCTCGGACAACGACTACTTCTACAAGCCGTCGGCGGCGATCATCTACATCATCTTCATCTGCCTGTACTTCCTCGCCCGCTGGACGCGCGAGCGCCGGGGCTTCACCGAGGAGGAGTACGTGGCGTGCGCGCTCGACGTCTTGACGGATGCGAGCGTGCGGGGCTACAACGAGCGCGAGAAACGCCAGGCGCTCGAGTTGCTCGAGCAGGCCGGCGACCATCCGCTGGTCGGACCGCTGCGAGATCTGATCGCCCGTGCACCGGCGGGCCCCGAGCTGCCGCCCTCGCGGTTCGCCCGCTTCGCCGCGGCCGCGCGCCGCCGCTACGAGCGCTGGTCACGCCAGCGCTGGTTCCGGCGTGTGGTGGTGGGCATCATGGCCAGCTTCGGCGCGCTGCAGGCGTTGGGCATCCTGCTCGTCATCGTCGCCGGTGTGCTCTACGTCGCCGGCGCCGACGTCAAGATCGAACTCGGTTCCAGC
>JAWVFS010000054.1:0-5386 GCA_033855795.1 Solirubrobacteraceae bacterium
CCGAAGGCCGCGACCGCATCGGTGCGGCGAAGCGGCGGCAGTCCGCCGCCCGGGGCGACGACGGTCTCGGCGATGCAGGCGAACATGCTCGCCTCGCGGGGGCGCAGGCCGCCGGCGCTCACCGCCGGAGCGCCTCCTCGACGCGCTCGCGCTGGCGCTCGGCGAGAGCGTCCACGACGGCGCGGGCGCGGTCGGCGTCGCCGCGCGCCACCGCCTCGGCCGCCTCCGCGTAGGCCGGCGCAAGCTCGTGCGGCCTGGCCGCCACTCCCAGCGCGGCGGCGTGCTCGAAGTACAGGGCCCGGATCGAGTTGAGGATCAGGACGAACACGACGTTGTCCGCGGCTTCGGCCAGCTCGGTCACGAAGGCGAAGTCGAGCTCCTGCGCCGCCTCCGCGTCAGGCGCCTCGGCGAACGCCGCGGCCAGCTCGCCGAGGCGCCGCTGCTGCTCCGCGCTCGCGCGCAGTGCCGCCAGCGCGGCCAGCTCGCGGAGCATCAGGCGGCGCGCCTCCAGGACGTCGCCGAGCACGCCCTGATCGAGACCGCCCGAGCGAAACAGGAGGTGGGCGATGACGTCGAGGCCGCCATGCTCGCGCCAGTCGCGCACGCGCATCGCGTCGCCGTGGCGGACGTCGACCAGACCCATCTGCTCGAGGCGCTTGAGCGCCTCTCGGAGCGAGCCCATCGTGACGCCGAGGTCGGCCGCCAGCGCGCGCTGGGTCGGAAGCTTCTCGCCCGGCGCATAGCGCCCGGCGAGCAGCGCCTCCAGCAATGTCCGAAAGACGTGGTCGGAGACGAGCGCACGCGGGGGCACGCCGGCACCGTAACAGATTGTTCCGAACAATCGTGGAACTCGCTGCAAACGAGCGACCACGGGGCGCCGCGGCGCGTTGGCCCAGTAGCGTTCCCGCCCCGACATGGCCGACCTGGTGATCCGTACAGCGCAGCCCGACGACTTCGGGCCCGTCACCCACCTGCTGGAGCGGCTCGGCCGCCCGACGGTGACCCCGCGCAACCGGGCAGCGGTGAAGGAGGTCTTCAACGCGCAGCTCACCGACCCGTCGTCGTCGCACCTCGTCGCCGTGACCGCGCGCGATCGCGTGATCGGCTTCTGCTCGCTGCACTTCCGCACCCGGCTCAACCACGACGAGCCGCAGGCCTGGATTGGAGACGTGATCGTCGACGAGGGCGAGCGGGGCCGCGGCGTGGCCCGGGCCCTGCTGGGCGAGGCCGAGCGGCGCGCCCGGGAACGCGGCTGCTCGGACGTGGTGCTGGAGTCCTCCTACAACCGCAAGGAGGATCACCTGCTCTACGTCGGCGCGGGGATGACCGACGCGGGCAGGTTCTTCCGCAAGCGCCTCGACTGAGCAGCTGGCCGGGTGCAGAGCACCTGGAACACCGCGTTGTAGCCGGTCTCGAAGCTGTTGCGGGCGGCGCGGAGGTAGAGGCGCCACACGCGCACCCGCTCCTCGCCGGCCAGCCGGACGGCCTCCTCGCGGCGCTCGTCCAGCCGCCGGGCCCAGTGGCGCAGTGTCTCGGCGTAGTCCTCGCGCAGCCCCTCGACGTGCCCCGGCTCGAGGCCTGCGCGCTCCAGCGCGTCGACCACCCGTCCGAGGTGGAGCAACTTTCCGTCGGGGAAGACGAAGCGCAGGGTGAAGTCGCCCTCGGTGGCGTCGTAGTGGGCCAGCCTCGTGATGCCGTGGTTGAGCAGCCGGCCGCCGGGCTCGAGGACGTCGTACAGGGCGCTCGCGTACTCCTCGATGCGCTCGTCCCCTACGTGTTCGACCATGCCGATGGAGGAGATCGCGTCGAAGCGCTCGCCCCGCAGGTCTCGGTAGTCGCGCACCTGGATCTCGATCCGATCCTCCAGAGCCGCATCGCGCACGCGTTCGCGGGCCAGTACGGCCTGCGGCTCCGACAACGTGATGCCGAGCACCGACACGCCGTGGCGCTCGGCCGCGTGGAGCGCGAAGCTCCCCCACCCACAGCCGACGTCGAGCACGCGCTGGCCCTCGCGCAGCTCGAGCTTGCGACAGACCATTTCGAGCTTGGTTTCCTGCGCCTCCTCGAGCGTCGTCGCACCGAGCTTGAAGACGCCGCAGCTGTACGTCATCGAGTCGTCGAGGAAGAGGGCAAAGAACTCGTTGGAGACGTCGTAGTGGTGGCGGACCGACAGGGCGTCGCGCTCGCGGCTGTGCAGCCGTCCGCGCGGGCGCAGCTCGGCGTCCGGCGGTGGCGGCGGGCGCCGCAGGCCGCCGGCGCGCGCCGCGGCGAGGGCCAGACGCGCACGTGCCGCGGGCTTCAGCGGCGGCGCCTCCCAGCGCCCGAGGATTCCGACGACGGCCTCGACGTCGTCGACGTCGATTTCGCCGGCGACGTAGGCGCGGCCCAGGCCGAGCTCTCCGCGCGAGCGCAGGGCCCGCGCCACCGCGGCGGGCGAGCGCACCGAGAACGTCGGTCCCTCGCCCGTGCCGGGCACGCGCGACCCGTCCCAGAACTCGACCGCGAAGGGCCGCTCCGGCAGGGCCCGCTCGAGCTCGCGCGCGAGCAGCAGAGCGCTCGGGCGTCGCATCGCACGAGCCTACTCCCTGCGTCCGCGACAGTCACTAGCGTCGTCGCGATGATCAAGTACCTCGGATCCAAGCGCCGGCTGGTCCCGATGCTCGGCGAGCTGTGCGAGCGATCCGGCGCACGCACCGCGCTCGACCTCTTCACGGGCACCACGCGGGTGGCCCAGGAGTTCAAGCGCCGGGGCGTGCGCGTCCGGGCGGTGGACAGTGCGCGCTACTCGGAGGCGCTCGCGCGCTGCTACGTGGCCACCGACGCGTCCGCCGTGGACGAGGCCGCGCTGGCCGCGGCACTGACGCGGCTCGGCGCCCTGCCCGGCCGCGATGGCTACGTCACCGAGACGTTCTGCCGCCGGGCCCGCTACCTGCAGCCGCACAACGGCCGCCGCATCGACGCGATCCGCGACGCGCTGGCCACCGAGTACGCGGACTCGCCGCTGTACCCGATCCTGCTCACGAGCCTGCTCGAGGCGGCCGATCGCGTGGACTCGACGACCGGCGTGCAGATGGCCTACCTCAAGCAGTGGGCGCCGCGCTCGCATCGCGACCTGGAGCTGCGGCGCCCGGCGCTCCTTCCCGGCCCCGGCGCGGCCGTGCGCGGGGACGCGCTGGCGCTCGCCGCCGGGCTGCCCGAGGTCGACCTCGCCTATCTCGACCCGCCCTACAACCAGCACTCCTACTACCGCAACTACCACGTGTGGGAGACCCTGGTGGCCTGGGACGCGCCCGCGCACTACGGCGTCGCCTGCAAGCGGGAGGACTGCCGCGACCCCGCGACGCGCAGCCCCTTCAACTCGCGCCCGGCCTTTCGCGACGCGCTGGCCCGCGTCGTGCGCGACGTGCGCGCGCGCGTGCTCGTCCTCTCCTACAACGACGAGTCGTGGATCGAGCTGGACGACCTCGTCGACCTGTGCGCGGCGCGGGGCGAGGTCCGCACGCTGGCCTTCGACTCCAAGCGCTACGTGGGCGCCCAGATCGGCATCCACGATCCTGCCGGCCGGCCCGTCGGCCGCGTCGGCCGGCTGCGCAACGTCGAGTACCTGCTCGTGGCGGGCGACGCCGCGGACGTGGCCGCGGTTGCGGGCCCCGGCGCCCGGCTGGCCGCGTAGGGCTCCCACCGGGTCCTATGCTGGGCCCCGTGCGCCACTTCGCCGTCGCCGCCATCGGCCGGGACCGGCCCGGGATCGTCGCCGCAGTCACGCACAACCTGCTCGACCACGAGCTCAACGTCGAGGACTCGCAGATGACGATCCTCGGAGGCCACTTCACGACGATGATGATCGTCTCCGGTGGCGACGGGGTCGACGTGGGCGCGCTGCGCACCGATCTGGGCGCCACCGCACGCGAGCTGAACCTGGAAGCGGTCTCGGTCGAGGAGGTCGCCGACGCGGCCCGCGCCGTGTCCGTGCCGACGCACATCGTCACGGTCTATGGCGTGGACCATCCCGGGATCGTGCACGCGGTCTCGGCGGCCCTCGCCCAATGCGAGGTCAACATCACCGACCTCAACACCCGGCTGGTCGTCGACGAGAAGGGCGTATCTCACACCAACGGCGACGGCGGCGAGGACCTCTACGCGATGATGCTCGAGGTCGTCCTGCCCGAGGGCCTCACCGTCAAGGGGCTGGACAGCATGCTCGAGGCGACGAGGCGCGACCAGGGCGTGGAGATCACGATCCGCGAACTGGAGCAGGACCCGGCCTGAACGGACCTCACGGCTGTGCCTCGTCGAGCGGGGGATTGGCCAGCACCACCGAGGCCTCGATCTGGCGGTCCGGGATGGTCCAATAGGTCTGAAGCAGCGCCGTCTTGCGCTCGGGCGAGACCAGCTCGAAGCCGTTGCGGCGATAGAAGCGGATCGCCCAGTCGGCGGCGGCCCAGGTGCCGACCAGCATGCGCTCCGCGGTCAGGCGCCGCAGATGCGCGAGCAGCGCGCCGCCGACGCCGCGCCGCTGGCTGCCGGGTGCGACATACGCGTGGCGGATGAGCACGACGTCGTGCACCGGCTGGATACCCATGACGCCGAGCAGCGTGTCGTCTGACTCGTAGCCCCAGAACGCCACCCCTCCGGCGATCTCGCCGTCGAGCTCGCCCAGGTCCATGTAGGGCTCGTGCCAACGATCGGCCGGGATCACTCCGCGATAGGCCTCGGCGGCACCATTGACGATCGCGAGGATGGCCGTGCGCTCATCATCGCCACAGGGCCGGATGCGGCTCATGCCGGCGGGCCTACAGCGCCTTGATCTCCTCGGTGATCTCGCCGACGGCGCCCTTGGCGTCGCCGAAGAGCATCTGGGTCTTGGGGTCGTAATAGAGCTCGTTGTCGATGCCGGCGAAGCCGGGGTTCATCGAGCGCTTGATCACGATCACCGACTCGGACTCGTTGACGTTGAGGATCGGCATCCCGTAGATCGGCGAGTCGGGGTTCCGGTTGGCCGCCGGGTTGGTGACGTCGTTGGCCCCGATCACCAGCGACACGTCGGTACGCGGGAACTCGGGGTTGATGTCGTCCATCTCCTTGAGCTGGTCGTAGGGGACGTTGGCCTCCGCCAGCAGGACGTTCATGTGGCCGGGCATGCGGCCCGCGACCGGGTGGATCGCGTACTTGACCTCGATGCCCCGCTGCTCGAGCTCCTTGGCCAGCTCGCGCACCGCGTGCTGGGCCTGCGCCACCGCCATCCCGTAGCCGGGGACGATCACGACCTGGCGCGCGTAGGAGAGCTGGATCGCGACGTCCGCTGCGCTGGTGGAGCGCACCGTGCCGCCGGTCTCGCCGGCGCCGCCCGCGGGGGAGGCCACGGTGCCGCCGAAGCCACCGGCGA
>JAWVFS010000055.1:0-2519 GCA_033855795.1 Solirubrobacteraceae bacterium
GGCCGATGCGGCCGTCCTGCGGGAGCCTGCGCTCGGCGATGTCGAGCTGGCCCATGATCTTCACGCGCGAGACGACGCCCGGCACCATCCGGCGCGGGATCGTCGTGACCTCGCCGAGCACGCCGTCCACGCGGAAGCGGACGCGCATGTCCCGGCCCTCGGGCTCGAAGTGGATGTCGGAAGCCCCCTCCTCGACCGCCTCGGCGATGATCGAGTTGACGAGCTTGATGACCGGCGCGTCATCGGCCGACTCGCGCACGTCGCTGATGAGGGGCGCCTCGTCCTCCTCGTCGGTGATGGCGTCGGCGACCGCGTCGTCCAGGCTCTTTGCGCGGCTGATCAGGCCGGAGATGTCCTCGGGCACGGCCACCACCGGGCGCAGGCGGTCCTGGCCGGTCATCAGCTTCAGGTCGTCGAGCGCGAGGATGTTGGAGGGATCCGACATCGCGATCAGCAGCGCGCCGGTCTCGTCGTGGCCGACCGGGACGGCGCTGTAGCGCTTCGCAGCCGACGACGACACCAGGCTGACCGCGGTCAGATCCGGCTTGAAGACGTTCATGTCGACGTAGTCGAGGCCGAAGCGCTCGGCCGTGGCCCGCGCCAGCTGCTCGCTCGTGAGCTCGCCCTCCTCGCGCAGGATCTCCTCGGCGGAGCGCCCTGCCTGGCTGGCCTGCGCCAGCACCACCTGCATGCGCTCGGCCGTTATGAACTCGAGCTCGACGAGGACGTCCGGGAGCGAGCGGCGGGCTCCGCCGCGCCGGCGCGGCGGTGTCAGCGCCGGCGGCGCTTCAGCCCGGGCGTCATCCGCCTGTCCAGCTCCGTTGTCGGCCGTCGCGTCTTCCGGCACGTCGAGTGAAGCGGTGGAGCCGGTTCGCGTCGGCTCGTCCGGCATCAGACGACATCCCGCAGCGTCTGCTGGTTCGTGCCCGAGTCGACGAAGCCCTGAATCACCTGCGCCTGCCGCTTGCGGTCGATCACGACCATCGCCGGGCTCTGGGAGATGCCCAGGCTGCCGACGAGACGCCGGTAGTTCGAGATGTGCGAGACCGTGTCCTGGAAGAGGGCGACGCGGCCGCCGGTGCCGACGCGGCGCACGGCGCGGAAAGCCGCGCGTGTGGCCTGATCGTCGGAGGCGGCCGGCTCGTAGAAGAAGAGGACGACAACCTTGTGCGCGTTGAGCGCGCGGGCCACCGCCGTCGGGAGGCCCTGCCCCGCCTCGACGGCAGGCTGCTTGGGCTTTGCGGGCTTGGCCACGGTGGTCGTGGGCGTGGTGGTCGTGCTGGTGGCGCCCGGAGTGCTCGACGCGGATGGGACCGGGATCACTCCTCCGGTGTCGCCGGCCTTGGTGACGACGAACGTCACGGCAAGGATCAACGCGCCCAGGGCGGCGATGATTGCGGGACGCGGGAGCTCTATACGGGGGGCGCTGGGCACAGTTGGGATCGAACGCAGGGTGATACTGCGTATACGTCATGTAGGCCAAGATGCCTTAGTGGCGGAAGCGTACCCGCATGCCAGGGCGGCCGCTACTTGCACGAACGGCTTCTCTCATGACGTCCAGAGGCGCATCCTTGCCGGTCCAGCGGACGAAACTGAGGGCGCCCTGCCGAACGAGCAGCTCGAGGCCGTCGACCAGAGGTGTCCCCCGGGCGATGGCCCACGCCGAGAACGGGGGCGGGTCAGCCCCGTACACCAGATCGGCCACCAGCTCGGGATCGCCGACATCGGAGAGGGGTAGGTCCACCGCCGAACCGTGTAGCCCGACCGACGTCGCGTTGACGAGAACGTCGGCGGGCTCCGCCCGTCTGAGCGCCCTCACGCCCAGCTCGAGCGCCAGTCGCTGGGCGCGCTCGGGGGTCCGGTTCCACACGGAGACCTCGGCCGCGCCCGCCTCGCGCAGCGCCCATGCGACCGCGCGCGCGGCGCCTCCGGCGCCGAGGATCAGCGCCCTCATGCCCTCGACCGGCCTGCCGAGGGCATCGAGAAAGCCCTGGGCATCGGTGTTTTCCGCCTCGATCCCGTCATCGCCGAAGGTCAGCGTGTTGGCCGCCCCGATCGCCCGCGCCGCCGGCGTCGCGCTGCCGGCGAGGGCAAGCGCGGCTTCCTTGTGCGGGATCGTGACGTTGATGCCGCGGTATCCCGACGCGGCAAGCGCCTTAACGCTCTCCTCGAACCGCTCGGGCGCCAGCGGCAGCCGCGTGTAGAGCCACTCCTCCAGCCCGAGCGCCCGCAGCGCCGCGTTGTGCATCTGCGGCGAGCGGCTGTGGGCGACCGGCCAACCGGCCACTCCGATCAGCACTTGGCCGGGGACTTCCCACCCTTCTTGGCACGGGCGGAGTTGTACTTCGCGACGTCGCGCTGGAACTGCGCGTCGGTGGAGGAGAACGCGTGCGACCCGTTTCCACACGGCTTCACGACGTAGAAGAGGTAGCCGACCCGGGACGGGTGTGCCGCCGCCTGGAGCGACGCCAGGCCCGGGTTGCCGATCGGCCCGGGCGGGAGGCCCTGGTGGGTCCGGG
>JAWVFS010000056.1:0-10703 GCA_033855795.1 Solirubrobacteraceae bacterium
CGACGCCGTTGGGGTTGACCAGCAGGCGCTCGGCGAGGACGCCGTGATCGACCACCGCCTCGCGCAGGACGTCGGAGACCACGACGACGAGCGAGGCGTCCGTGAGGTTGCGGCGCTCGAGCGCCGACAGAGTCCTTGCGAACCGAAGCCGGCCGGAGTTCCACTGCTCCTCGACCCACACGTCAGACCCGTTGAACTCCAGCACGAGCGGAACGCCCGCTCGCTCGGCGAGCTCGAGCCCGGCTGACGATCCCAGCGTGTAGCGCTGGTAGACGAAGTCCGCCCGCAGACCGCGACCCGCGTGCACGACGCGCTCGCCGTAGGCGGTGTAGCTCAGGCCGCGCACGAGTTGGTAGGGCCGGCCCACGGAAACCTCGCTGAATGCCGCGCCTTCGGTGCCCGCCGGTCGCTCCGCGGCGAGCACGCGCACACCCAGTCCGTTGGCCATGAACCCCGTTACCACGCCCGTGGTGTGAGTTGCCGACCCCCCGACGTAGGTTCCCTCCCAGCGCAGCGTCGGCTCGGTCCGGACGTAGAGCACCGAGCGCGGAGCGGAGACCGCGCCGGGAAGCTCGAAACGCCGTTCCGCCGCCCGCTTGGCCAGGCGGCTCAGGCGGAGGGTCGACCACAGCTCCCGTGGCACGGCGACCGCCGCACGGGCCAGCGCACGGCCCAGGAAGGCACCGCGCCCCGTGGCACGGCTACCGCCGGGATCGTCGACCCTGAACCTACGCGTCCGAGCGAGGCCGACGGCAACCAGTGCGGCAGCCTGCAGGCCACTGAGGGGGCGACCATCCTCGATGATCGTCACTTCCTCGTAGCGTTCCGGGCGGATCAGGTTCATCACCTGGCGGGGACGCCTCGCCGCGCCCAGTAGGTCGTGAAGGCCCATGTGGCGCTCGGCCAGATCGACGGGCGGACGGCTGACTGCGTCGAAGCGCAGGTCGACGGTCAGGCGCATGCCGCGATCAGGCCGCTGGTGCCGGTGCCCGGTGCGACGGTGCCGGCAGCGGTGCCGCGTCGAGCACGTCGACGATGCGCTCCGCCGCGTGCCCGTCCCACCCGGGCGGCGACCGGTGCGGCCGACCGGCCGCATCGCGCACCCTGCCGGGGACCTCGCCGATCCGCGCCGGGTCCAGTCCCAGCAGCGTGTTGGTGCCCAGCGCGCACGTGATGGGCCGCTCGGTGTTGTCGCGCAGGGTGAAGCAGGGGATACCGAGGAACGTCGTCTCCTCCTGGATGCCACCGGAGTCCGTGAGAACTCCGCCAGACGCCGCCACGAGGCCGAGGAACTCCAGGTAGCCGAGCGGCTCGGTGATGCGGAGCCGCGGGTTGCCGGGCTCGAGCCCGAGCGCCTCCATCGCGGCCCGCGTCCGGGGGTGTGCCGGGAAGATCACCGGCAGCTCAGCCGCAACCGCCCGCAGCTGCTCGACGGCCTCGGCCAACAGCGGCCCGTCGACGAGCGCCGGGCGGTGCAGGGTCACGACGAGGTAGGAGCCAGGCTCGAGGCCATGGCCGGCGGGGGCCCCTGCCGCCTCGATGCGCTCGCGCATGGCCACGAGCGTGTCGATCATCGTGTTGCCAACGTCGTGGATGCCCGCCGCTGGGCGCCCCTCGCGGAGGAGGTTGTCGCGCGCCTCCGGCGAGTGGATGAAGAGCAGGTCGGAGACCGCGTCGGCGACGATGCGGTTCGTCTCCTCCGGCATGCTCCGGTCGAAGCTGCGCAGCCCGGCCTCGATGTGCCCGACGGGGATGTCGAGCTTCACCGCCACCAGCGCAGCGGCCATCGTGGAGTTCACGTCGCCGGGGACCAGCACGAGGTCGGGCTCCTCGGCCAGCAGCACCGGCTCGAGGCGCTCGATCACCCGCGCGGTCTGCTGTGCGTGCGAGCCTGAGCCGACGCCCAGCATGTGGTCGGGCTCGCCCACGCCGAGCTCCTCGAAGAAGACGCGTGACATCGCGTCGTCGTAGTGCTGGCCGGTGTGGACCAGGACGTGCTCGAACCGATCGGGGCGCCGGCCGAGCTCGCCGACCACGGGCGCCGTCTTCATGAAGTTCGGGCGCGTGCCGACGACCGACAGGATTTTGCGCCGGGCGGCCATGCGAGGCGGGCGATGATAGCTTCCGCCCGGCTGGTCTCCCGACCGGAGTCGAGAGCGAATGCCGACACCGACCGAGCAGGAAAGCGCCAGCGGGGAGCGCCCGGCGCGGGCGGAATCGGACTCCGGCGCCTCCTTGTCGCCCCGCGCGGCCCGATGGTGGTTAGCCACATTCGTGGTGGTGGCCATCCTCGTCCGCGCCGGGTTTCTCATCGCCGACCCGCACCCCAGTGAGAGCTCGGGCCTGAGCGCAGCCCACGGTGAGATGGCGCACAACATCGTGGACCACGGCCGGTGGTTCGTGACGAATCCGGCTGCCACCACCGCATTGGGAAACGCGCAGAACGCCGAGCACAAGCTGATCGACCCGGCGACGTTCGATTACTCGGCGGCCGATCGTTCGCCCCGTTACCGGCCCCAGGTTCTGGAGCCGGTCGGCGAGGCGGTTGTCCTCGCGGGACTGTGGACTGTCACGGGTGACGAGCGCTACCTCTACCTCCAGGTTCTCCAGATCGTGCTCGACAGCGCGATGGTGCTGCTGGTCTTCGGCATCAGTATGAGGCTGTATCGCCGGCCTCGCGCGGCGCTGTTCGGCGCCGCTCTCTACGCGGTTTTTCTTCCGATCGCAGTGCTGATGCGCATTCCCCACCTCGATGGCTGGGCGATCATCTGGACGATCACGATCACGGCGCTGTTCGTACGCGCCCTCGATCAGGAACGACCCTTACCGTGGCTTCTGCTGGTGGGGCTGGCCACCGGCGTCGGCGTCTACTTCCGGCCCGGCGTCCTGCTGCTGCCGATCGCGCTCGCCCTGGCCGCGATCCCGTCCTGCGGCTGGAGGCAGGCCCTGCGCTACGGCGGCGTGCCGCTGATCGTTGCCGCGCTGCTGATGACCCCCTGGACCGCGCGCAACTACGAGGAGTTCCACCGGTTCATTCCCACGCGGGTGGGGATCGGCCAGAACCTGTGGGAGGGCCTCGGGGAGGTCTCAAACGACTTCGGTGCGGTGCTCGACGACGCGATTACGTTCCAGCAGGTCCATCGCACCCGTCCCGATCTGAAATACGGCACTCCCGCCTACGACGCCTATCTCGCACAGAAGGGGATCGACGCGATCGAGCAGCACCCGCGCCACTACGCGAAGGTGCTGGGCCGACGCGTCCTCGTCTCGACGGTGCTGATGGCCAATCCGATCGACACGACGGACGCGCAACAGCCAAGCACCAGCGTGTCTAACGCCATCACGCATCCCCTCGAACCGCTCACGTTCATCCTCGCACTCGTCACCCTTGTCGCCACCCGGCGGCTCTGGCGCCGTCATGTGTTCCTCGTCGCGGTGGTCCTGGCCGGACTCGCTCCTTACGTGGTTCTGCACTTCGAGTCGCGCTACGGCCTGGTGAACTCGTTCGCCTACGTGATCCTCGTGGGATTCGGAGCCGACGCCGTGCTCGCCCGGGTACGAGCCCGAACGCGCCGCGCGGTTCCGGCACCGTCGGGCTAACCTCCCGCCGCATGAAGCAGGTGGTTCTGCGCGCCGGCGCACCGATCGTCGCCGAGGTGCCGGCCCCGGGCTCGGCCCAGGGCCGGCTGCTCGTGGCCAACGCGGCTTCGGTGATCTCGACCGGCACGGAGCGCACGGCGGTGTCCTCCGGCGGCGGCGGCGGCTCGCTGCCGATGCGCGCGCTCCGCAACCCCGACCTCGTGCGCACGGCGCTGACTCACGCCCGCGAGCACGGGATCCGGGAGACCGTCGACGTCGCGCGCGGCGCCGCGGCAATCGACGCGCCGCTCGGCTACTCAAGTGCCGGGGTCGTGCTCGACACCGGCGGACTGGCCGAGTTCACCGTGGGCCAGGCCGTCGCCCGCGCCGGCCCCGGCGCGGCCAACCACGCCGAGCTCGTGAGCGTGCCCGGGAACCTCGCGGCGCCCGCGCCGGAGGGCGTCTCCCTGCGCGACGCGGCGTTCACGACCCTCGGCACCATCGCACTCCAGGGGGTGCGGCGAGCCGACCCGACCCTGGGCGAGCGCATCGTCGTGATCGGCCTCGGACTGCTCGGCCTACTCACCGTCCAGATCCTGCGCGCGGCGGGCTGCCGGGTGTTCGGGGTCGAGCCGCAGGACGGCCGCCGCGCTCTCGCGCTCGAGCTCGGCGCCGAGCGAGCGGTGGCACCCGAGGAGGCGGCCGCCGGGGTATCCGTCTGGACCGACGGCCTGGGCGCCGATGCCGCCATCGTCACAGCCTCCGCGCCCGGCGACGCGATCGTCAACCAGGCCGTGGAGCTCGTACGCACCAAGGGCCGCGTCGTCCCGGTCGGCGAGGTCGGGCTGGGCCTGGAGCGCCCCGCGCTGTACCGGCGCGAGGCCGACGTCCTCATCTCGACGTCCTACGGGCCGGGCCGCTACGACCCGTCCTACGAGGAGGCGGGCATCGACTATCCGATCGGCTACGTGCGCTGGACGGAGAACCGCAACATGGAGGCGTTCCTGCACCTGCTCGCCACCGGGCAGGTCGGCGTCGCCCCGCTCGTCGAGCTCGAGGTTTCGGTTGACCGCGCCGAGGAGGCGTACGCGGCCGTGGGCGGCGACTCGCCGCCGCTGGCTGCGGTCCTGACCTACGAATCCGAGGGCGCCGAGCAGACCGCGGACCGTCGAACCCTTGTGCGCGAGGCGACGACCTGGTCGCCCACCACGAACGAGGTCGTGGTTGCACTGATCGGCGCCGGCGACTTCGTGCGCGGCGTGCACCTGCCGAACCTCAAGCGAGCCAACGGCGTGCGGATCAAGTCGGTCGTCACCCGGAGCGGGACGACGGCGACCGACGTCGCGCGCGCGCTCGGGGGAGCGGACGCAGGCACCGACTGGCGGGCCGCCATCGAGGACCCGGAGGTGAACCTCGTGCTGGTCGGCACCCGGCATGACAGCCATGCCGAGATCGCGGCCGCGGCGCTGCGGGCCGGCAAGGCGGTGTTCGTCGAGAAGCCGCTGGGACTCACCCGCGAGCAAATCGACGAGGTCTGGGACGCGGGCGCCGGAAACGACCGTCTCGCGATCGGCTTCAACCGTCCCTTTGCCCCGCTCGCGATCCGGCTCGCCGAAGAGGTCCGCGCGTCCGACGGACCCATGCACCTCGTCAACCGCGTGAACTCCCCGCTCCCCCGCGACCATTGGCTCAACGACCCCGTCCAGGGTGGCGGGCGACTGCTCGGCGAGGCCTGCCACATGTTCGACTTCGGCAACTGGCTGTGCGGGGCGCCGGAGCGCGTGCTCGCAGCGGCGCTGCCGGCGCCGCCCGGTCTCAAAACGGTGGAGAGCGCGACGGTGACGATCTCCTACGCCGGCGGCTCCGTCGCGACGGTCCACTACTCGGGCGCCGGCGGGGCAGCAATGCCCAAGGAGCGGATCGAGGTGCTGCGCGGCAGCCGCTCCTGGGTGCTCGACGACTTTCGCGCCCTCACCCGATACGACGCTGACACCGAGCGCGGGGACACAGACAAGCGCCAGGACAAGGGCCACGCGGCGCTGCTGGACCGTGTACTCGCTGCCGCACGCGGCGAGGCGGTCTTCGAGCCGGGGCTGGAAGCCGCCTACGCCGCCCAGCGTGTCGCGCTCGCGGCGCTCGACGCGATCGCCGGCGGTGGGGCCGTCGGTGTGACATTGCCCTCGCGGGAGGCGCGGTCCGCGACTACGGCCTGACCGGCCGCCGCCCGCAGCCGATCACGTACCAGCCGCCGATGCGACCGAGGCGGTCGAGCACGGCGGGGTCGCGCAGGGCCGCCACTCGCGGGCCAAGAAGGCGGGTGATCGACGTGTCCGTGGGGAGGTAGTGCCGGACGGTCGTGCTGACCTGCTCGAAACCGGCGTCGCGCATGAGCCCGCGCACGGCGCGTGGCGAGTACACCCGCACGAGCGGTCGAGCCCCGATCGAGCTGTACTCGACGCCACCGGCGAGAACGCCGGCCATCGATCGCTCGCGGAGAAGCTCCCGCTGAAGGATCCCCCGCTCGAACACCTGCGTGATCCAGTAATGGAAGGACGCGCGGTTGTAGACGATGATCCGGGCCTCACCGCCGGGGACGAGCACGCGGCGGATCTCCCGCAGCGCTGCCGGCATGTCCGGGGTGTGGTGCAGGACTCCGTTGCTGGAGACGCGATCGAAGGCGCCATCGGCGAAGGGCAGCGACTCCGCATCCCCGTTGACGACCTCGCCTTCCAAGCCGAGCGCCTCGAGGTGCCGGCGGGCCAGCTCGACGTGTCGGGGCGTCAGATCGACGCCGGTTGCGCGTGCGCCGGCGATCGCATACCTCGCGACGTCGATGCCCTGACCACAACCGACGTCGAGGACTCGCATTTCGCGGGCGCCCGCGTAGTCCAGCTCCTCCGCCATCCAGGGGGCATAGTCGGACCGCTTGGCGAGCAGATCCTCGAAATACGGCCGCGACCCGGGTTCGCCCTCTCCGCTCAGACAGGGGTCGGCCGTCCACTGGTCGATCGCGGCCTGCTTTGGGTCCTCGGTGTAGCTCGTCGGCATCGGTGCTCCCGAATCGCTGGCCGTCATTGTGCCGTTCTGGCCCGCATCCCGCGCAGCAGGTCACCCACCAGCGTGACGGCCTCCCGCGGCCGCGGCACGAGGACGCGGTACCCGCCCGACTCCTTCGCGAACAGCCGCATGTGGAGGATCAGGATCAGGACGTACGCGACGCTGGTCGCGAGTGCCGCCACGTACGTCGGACTACCCGGAAGGAACACGAAGACGATGCCGAGGTTGATCGCCAGCCCCGGGAACCACACCAGCATCGCCTCCCGGGGAAAGCCTCGTCCGGCAAAGTGCTGGGACAGGATGCTCAACATCCCGTAGGCGAAGATCCCCGGCAGCAGCCAGTAGTACAGGGTCGTGGCACCCGAGAAGTCCTCCCCGTAGAGCAGCGTGATGACGGGGCCGGCCAGGGGAAGGGTGATGAGGCAGAGCCCGGCGAACAGCAGCGCGATCGTGCGGAACACCGCCGCGCTCTGGTCAAAGTGCCCGCCGCGCACCACTCGCGGGAACAGGTTGAGACCGACCACCGTCGGGAGCAGGTGCAGTCCCTCTGCCAGGCCGATGCAAACGGCGAACAGACCAGCAGCCGACGTGCCGTGATAGGCGTTGACGAGGATCAGGTTGACGCGGCCGAGCATGAATGCGATCAGGGTGGCGATGTAGATCCGGAACCCGTACCGCATCATCATGCGCGCGAGGTCCGGGTCGGGCGCGCGCACGGCCGGGCCGTGGCGCATGAGCAGTGCGAGATAGGTGATCGACGCAGCGACGTTGGCGGCGACGATCACGCAGATCGCCCCCAGGACGTCCATGTCGAACGCCGCAAAGCCGACGATCAGTCCAACGACCATGGCCAGCACCGAGCCGAGCTCGACCAGGTTGTAGGCCCAAACCCGACCCTCCGCGATCAGGATGCTCTGGAGCAGGACAGACGACAGCGCCGCGGGGATACCTACGAGTACGACAATGACGTCGAGCCAGTCGAGGCCGCGCAGCAGCGCCGGGAAGAACACCTTTACCCCGATCCCCGCCAGCACCAGCACGCTCCCGAAGACCAGCGCGAACCACAACGAGTTGGAGACGATCCGCCCGAGCTGCTTCGGGTCGCGCGCCGCAAAGTAGGGATTGGCCGACTGCAGCCCGAAGCTGCCGAACTGGACCAGGAGCAGGGTGAAGCTGAAGGCGACCGCGACCGCGCCGCGGCCCGTCGTGCCCAGTGCGCGCGCGACGACGACGGTCGACAGCACGGTGAGGAGGAGGACGGCGACCTTGCTCGCGAACGTCAGCACCACGTCGGGCGCGAGCGCCCGCTCCTCGGGCGGCGTGGTCTTGGTGGCGGGCTCGACGGCCATCGCCGCGCATGCTGGCAGAGATCAGCTGTAGCCCAGCTTGAAAAGGAACCGCCAGCCGGCGAATCCCACAGGCGGAGGATGAGGCCGCCGCGCGATGAGTTCGAACCGGATTCCGGCGGCGCCGATTGTCCGCTGACGTGGATTGGACTCGTACCGGCGGATGACCGTGTCCAGAATGCTCGACCGCGTATACGGAAGCGTCTTCACTGGATCGTTTGCGATCCAGTAGGTGGGTCGGTACCTCTGAAGAAAGGCGGCCATGTCGCGCTTGGGGCGATAGGGGGCGACCTTCCCGTCCGTAATGCCATTCAGGCTGAGGAGACGGAGGTCGTCGCGAAGTAAGAACCGTGCCTGCACCTCGTATGCGAGCACTGTCGCGTGCCGCGGCGCGATCTGGTTGAGGCGCGTCGTGACGCCTCGCTCCATGATCTCGTTGAAGGAATACGGCTTCGCGCGCTGTTGCCTCGCCGAGTCGACGGCGTCGCGGAGCGAAAGCGTCAGGAGAAGTACCGAGAGGATTACCGCTCCTATGCCCACCAGGCGCCGCCGCCATAGGTAGACCAGAGCCTGCGCGATTCCCACAGCGATGAAGGCAGCCACTGGAAGGAAGTAGCGCTGCATATAGAAGGTCACCGGATAGAACACCAGCAGCAGGCAATAGGCAGCGATCGCCGTACCGGCATAGATCGCCAGCCATCGGCGACCGTTAGTGCTCCAGAATCGCCAAATGCCGATCGCTGCCAGGAGCAGCGCGTACCAAATGCTTGCGAGATACTCGAACGCCGGCTTCGAGTAGAGAAGCGGCCCGAGGCTATCCGCGGCCCGTTTCTGGTCGATCGCACGCGTCGAGTTCGAGACCGTGTAGCTGCCGAGCGTCAGCTGGGAGTAGCCGTAGTACGCAAAGGCGGGCATCGCTGCAAGCGCTGCGGCACCCATGAGAAGGAGCGTCTTTCTGCGCCCACGCGCCGGGGGGGCCGTCGCGAGCGCAACCAACTCCAGAACGACAAGCACGGATGCGTCTGGCCGTGCGAGCGGTAGGGCTGCCCAGACCGCAAGGAGCGGCAGCACGCTGCGGACGTCTACGCGCCCCTCCTCAAAATGCTTCGTTGCGCTCTCTCCAGCGACGATGCTCAGCGCCGCCAGTGAGATCACGACCGCCGAGTCGTAGCCCAGCGCCGCATAGAGCGCGAACGCGCTGACGAGAAAGAACGAGGCGAAACCAGCTGCGAGCGCTGACCGCGTAAGGCGGTGGGCCGTGCCCACGACGACCACAAAGGCGACGAGCGCAATTGCGAGGGACCACACCCTCGCGCCCGTGCTGCCCCCGCCGAAGACGAACGGGACGGACAGCAAGCCCTCCCACAGCGGGGATGCAACCCCCGAGGAGAACTGGCCTCCTGGATCGAACCGAAAAAGATCGCCGCGAGCGAAATTCCTCGCGTACGACAGGTAGATGGAAGGGTCGCCCCAAAAGGTGTGGATCAGCAGCACTGCGACGACCACAATCGCCGCACACGAGATCGCGGCCGGAACCCAGGGCGCGAGGTCTGCGACGGCCGCTCGAATCCGGGAATGCGGCCGGGTCATGGTGTGACCTACGCCCATTGGCGGCGCGCAGAATAGCGGTGTCAGCGGTGGCTCGGCTCCGCAGTTGTCAGTAGCTGCTGGTGGCGGGACCGCTCCCCTACCATGCGCTGCCATGTGTGGCGTCTGCGGAATCCTGGCGACGAACGACAGCTTCGCGGTGCAGGAGCGGATCGTCGACGCGATGCGCGACACGATGCAGCACCGCGGCCCAGACGACGGCGGCTCGTGGCTGTCCCCCGACGGGCGGGTCGCCCTGGCCCACCGCCGCCTCTCGATCGTCGACCTCTCCGCCGCCGGGCACCAGCCGATGGCCAACGAGGACGGCACGGTCTGGATCACGTTCAACGGGGAGATCTACAACCACGCCGACCTGCGCCCCGAGCTGGAGGCGAAGGGCCACCGGTACCGGTCGCACACCGACACCGAGACGATCCTGCACCTGTACGAAGAGGAGGGCCCGCGCTGCGTCGAGCGCCTCCACGGCATGTTCGCGTTCGCGATCTGGGACGCCCGCAAGCGCGAGATGTTCATGGCTCGCGACCGGCTCGGGATCAAGCCCCTCTACTACGCGCAGCCCCCCCGCGGGTTTGTATTCGGCTCGGAGATCAAGGCGATCCACGAGCAACCCGCGATCACGCCGGACCTCGACGAGGAGGCGTTCTTCCACTACCTGACGTTCGTCTGCACCCCCGCCCCGCTGACCATGTTCAAGGGGATCCGCAAGCTCGCGCCGGCCGAGCGGATGGTGGTGCGGGCCGACGGGAGCACGGTCAGCGACGTCTACTGGAGCCCGTTCTCGCGCACCGTGGCTGCGGAGGTCGCCGAGATGTCCGAGGCCGAGATGCGCGACCGGCTGCTCGAGCTGCTGCGCGGCTCGATCGGCAAGCGCATGATGTCGGACGTCCCCTTCGGCGTGTTCCTGTCGGGAGGCGTGGACTCCTCCACGAACGTGGCGCTCATGTCGGAGCTCATGAGCGACCCGGTGCGCACCTACTCGGTCGCGTTCAAGGAGCACGAGAAGTACAACGAGCTGGACTACGCCCGCGAGATCGCCCGCCGCTTCGGAACCGACCACCACGAGGTGGTCCTCGATTCGCAGGATCTCGAGGACTTCCTGCCGGAGCTGATCTA
>JAWVFS010000057.1:0-2902 GCA_033855795.1 Solirubrobacteraceae bacterium
TGCTGCGGGCGGGACAGGCCAATGCGCCCCTGGCTCCGGTCGTGGGCTCGCGCTCCGTGCTCCTGCTCGACGGCGCCGAGCACCTGCGGCAGCGCCGGCTCATGCTGCCCCCGTTCCACGGCGCCCGCATGGCGCGCTACGGCGAGCTGATGGCCGGGATCACCGAGGCCGAGCTGGACCGCTGGCCACTGCGGGAGCCCTTCCCGCTGCGCCCGCGCACGCAGGCGATCACGCTGGAGATCATCCTGCGCGTCGTCTTCGGAGTGCGCGACGCGGCCCGGCTCGAGGCGCTCCGCGCGGCCCTGGTCGCGCTCCTGGCCCAGTCCACCTCCCCGGCGACGATGCTCCCGTGGCTGCGGCGCGACCTCGGGCCGTTCAGCCCATGGCGGCGCTTCCTGCGCCTGCGGGCACGGGTGGACGCACTGATCTACGACGAGATCGCGCGCCGCCGCAAGGACGCGGCGCTTGAGGAGCGCGACGACATCCTCTCCCTGCTGCTGCAGGCGCGGGACGAAGAGGGCGAGGCGCTGACCGACCGCGAGCTGCGCGACGAGCTGGTGACGCTGCTGGTCGCGGGTCACGAGACCACGGCCACGGCGCTGGCGTGGGCCTTCGAGCGCCTGCTGCGTCACCCGGAGGCGCTGCACCGGCTTTCCGACGAGGCGCGCGGCGGCGGCGAGGAGGCCGCGTACGCCGAGGCCGTCGTCCAGGAGACGCTGCGGCTACGCCCGCCGCTACCGGCGGTCGGACGCATGTTGACCGAGCCGGCGGAGATCGCGGGGCGCTCGCTGCCCGCGGGCGTCCGCCTCGCGCCCTCGATCTACCTCGTGCATCGGCGCCCGGACCTGTATCCGGAGCCGGCGGCCTTCCGCCCCGAGCGCTTCCTCGACCGCCCGCCGGAGACGTACGGCTGGCTGCCATTCGGCGGCGGCGTGCGCCGCTGCCTGGGTGCGAGCTTCGCGACGTTCGAGATGAGGGTCGTGCTGCGCACGATCCTGGCGCGGGCACGGCTGGAGGCGGACGACACCCGGTCCGAGCCGGTCCGCCGCCGCGCCATCGTCCTGGCGCCCGGACGCGAGGGTCGCGCCGTGCTGGTCGAGCGCGCACCCCGCCGCGCCGCGGTCGCCGCGTAGCTACCGCGGCCCGCCGGCGCCACCGGCCGGACCCTTCGGGTCCGAGTGCTCCTCCGCCTCCTCGTCGGCGTACTGCGGAGCCTCCTCCTCCTCGGTCACGGGAGCCTCCCCCTCGTTCCACGCGGGCGCCCCGTTTCCGCGCGTGCGCGGTTCGGCCTCCCCGCGCTCCGCCTCGTCCTCGATCGGCTTCGAGGTCGGGGGGACCTTCTTGCGCGGCCGACCCTCTTCGTCGGCCAGCTCCCAGGGCTGGCGCTCGTCGGGGGTCACGACTTGCCCGCGACAGCGCGCCGCAGTTGGGCCTTGGTCATCTTCGACCGGCCCTCGATGCCCTTCTGCTTCGCCTCGTTGTAGAGCTGGTCGCGCGTGCGCCCGCGCGGGCCGCTGGTGCCCGAGCGCTTGCCGCCACGGCGAGAAGACGAGATGTCGCGGACCGACGTGCGCGACCGCTGCCGGGACTCGCCGGATCGGGCCCGCTCCTTGTTGACCGTGCGCGCGGCGATCTCCTCCGCGCGATCCTGCGAACGGCCCTGCCGGCGCTCGGACTCCTTGATGTGCTCGTACTGGCGAGCGCGTTTGGTGCCCTTCTTCACCCCACGCGGTGGCATGCGTCCTCCTTGATTCGCTTCTCGCGGTCCTACCCGGCCAGAGCCAAACGACACCAGGAAGCACCGCCGGGCTCCGGCGGTGCGGTGGCTAACGGACAGCCCGACGAGTGCTTGACCCGCCACCAGCCCATGAGCATGCCCAGCAGGCCCAAGCGGGGACGGACCTGCCAGCTCTGGCAGCCGGGCTCGCCGAGGTCCGCGGCGTGGACCCGCACCCAGCGGTAGCGGCCCGGCTCGAGGCGCATGCGCTCGAGCAGCTGCCGGGACGCGGCCTGCCGGGCGCCCAGCGCCTCTGCCTCCCGGCGCAGCGCGCGAAGCCGATCCGTCAGCTCGTCGCGAACGCGTTCGAGCGCACCCAGGTCGAGCAGGCGGCCGGCGGCGGCGTGCCGGCCGGGTGCCGCTACGACCAGGTTGGGAAACGCGGCGCTCACGGCCGCACCGAGCTGCGCCTCGAGCCTGGCGATCTGATCGCGGAGGTCGGACCGGGCCGTGGCCTCGTCGACCTCTGCGAGTGCAACCTCCGGCGCAATGCGAAGCCCTCCTGCGCGCTCGAGCACCGCCATCGTCATCCCCCGATCGGGGCGCGCGGGTTGGCCCCCCAGAAGAGCTGCGTGCCGAGCATGCCTATGAGATGCACGAGCACGATGTTGAGCACCATCGACTGCGCCGTCGCCCGGCCGACCCCCACGGGCCCACCCGACGCGTGGTAGCCGTAGTAACAGCCCACGAGCACGATCGCCGTGGCCATGGCCATGCCCTTGATGAGGCTGTACAGGAGGTCGGGTGGGTTCTGGAACACCCAGAAGATCAGGAAGTAGCCGCCGGACGACACATCGCCTATCTGCTGGACCACCGCCAGGTAGGAGGCGAAGAACCCGGCACCCACCGAGGCGACGTAGACGAGCGGAAGCACGATCCACGCTGCGAGGAGCCGTGTCGCGCAGAGGAACGTGATCGACGGGATGCCCATGACCTCGAGGGCGTCGATTTCGTCGGAGATGCGCATGGAGCCGAGCTCGGCCACGATGCCGGTGCCAACCTTGGCGGCCATCATGTAGCCGAAGGCGTAGGGCACGAGCTCGCGCAGGTCGCACCAGGCCGAGAACACCCCCGCGTACGCCGGCGTTCCCTGCGCCCGCGTGAAGTACGCGCCCTCGATGCCGC
>JAWVFS010000058.1:0-5595 GCA_033855795.1 Solirubrobacteraceae bacterium
TCACGAACGACCGCAGCGGTTCGAGCGTGGCGTTGACCTCGTCGCAACGGGCCTCCAGCCACTCGGTCTGGGCCGGGGCCAGGCGCAGCCGATCGCGCTCGCCGCCCGCGGGCACCGACACGTCGGCGCCGACGTCGAAGAGGTCGTTCTGAACTCGGCGCAGCCACTCCGACCACCCGTCCGGGAGATCCTCGCGCGTGAGCAGCAGGCCGAGCTGGGCGTTGAGCTCGTCCACGGTCCCGTACGCCTCGACACGCGCGTGTGTCTTGGGCACGCGGCTCATGTCGCCGAGGTGGGTCTCGCCGCCGTCGCCGAGCTTCGTGTAGATCCGAGTCAGATTGACGGTCACGTTCACCAGGATAGGATGCCGCGATACATACCGGGTCGGTGGACCAGGGAAGCCGGTGAAAGTCCGGCGTGGACCCGCCACTGTGACCGGGGAAGCCCGCCGCACGCGCGAGAGCGCAAGGCCACTGGGACGCACCGCGTCCCGGGAAGGCGCGGCCGGGTGGCAGCCCGGAAGCCAGGACACCTGCCGCCGACCGTCAAGCCGAGACGCCCTCGCGGAAAGGGGTGGCTGACATGCAGGTCTTCTTCTCACGTGCGGCCCGGACGGGCCTTGTCCTCACGCTCGCGCTCGCCGTGCTCGCTCCGGCGACGCTCGCCGCGCCGGCGACGGTGCACCTGCGGGTGGAGGGATCGAGCGCAACGCTGTTCGACGGATCGGTTGCGACGAACGCCAAGACGCTGACCAAGGATGGGTCGGGCGCGCACCCGTGTGACGGGACGAACGGCGGGGCCAACTCGACCCCCGGGCCGACGATGACCACGGCCCTCGACGATGGCGCGCTCGTGGGCGGCTTCACCTGGGCCGGCACGTGGTTCGACGGCTTCCAGGACTTCGGAATCGATCGGATCGGCCCCGACAGCAACGGCGGGGCGCCCACGTTTCCCTCATGGGGCTACGCCCTGAACTTCACGCCCTCGCAGGTGGGCGGATGCCAGCAGGAGGTGCAGAACGGCGACGACGTGCTGTTCGCCTACGACTTCTTCTCGAAGGCCCATCTCCTCAAGCTCGCCGGACCCGGCAGCGCGAACACCGGCGAGGCGGTCCGGGTGACGGTGACCGACGGCCAGAACGGCACCCCCGTGGCGGGCGCCTCGGTGGGCGGCCAGGTCACGGGGCCCGACGGCGGCGCGACGCTCACGTTCTCCACCACGGGCGTGCATCCGCTGAAGGCCGAGAGCCCCGATTCGGTGCGCTCGAACACGGTGGCCGTCTGCGTGCACGACGGGGCCGACGGCGCGTGCGGGTCGGGACCGGACGGGGTCGGCACCGCCGGCGGTGGTGCTCCCCAGGCGCTCGACAACACCGGCCCGACGGCGCGCATCACCGGCATCCGCCGCGGCCAGCGGTTCGCGGCGCGCCGCGCGCCGCGACTGCTCAAGGGCACCGTCGGCGTGGACCCGTCGGGCGTGAAGGCGGTCTACCTCCGCGTCTGGCGCCACGACCGCGGCCGCTGCTTCTACCTGTCCTGGCGGACCGAGACGCTGCGGCGCGGAGCCTGCGGCGGCCATCGCGATCTCGTCTACGCGGGCAAGGGACCGGACTGGTCCTACCTGCTGGCGTTCACACCGCCGCGCGGCCACTACCGCGTCGACGCCATCGCCGTGGACGGCCACGGCAACGGCAGCGCGATCTCGGCGGGCTCCAACCGCGTGGACTTCTACGTCCGATGACGGTCGCCCGGGTCCTCATCGCCGCGCTCGTCGCCATGGCCGCCGCGCCCGCCGGTGCGGCGGCCGCGGCACCGCGGGTCGAGGTGATGGTCGCCGGGAGGGCGAGCGTGCTCGCGGCCCCGCGGTTCGTGCGCGCGTCCGCCACGACGGTCGCCGTGGGCCGGCGGCGGTGCGGCATTGCCGCGGCGACGCCGCTGGCGGCGCTGGCCGCGGTTCGGCGTGGCCACGGCCCGGCGTTTCGGCTGCGCGACTACGGCGCGTGCTCGCGCCGTGCGGTTGACTCGAGCGCGCTGTTCGTGACGCAGATCGGCTCGGACCGCAACCGCCGCGCCGACGGCTGGGTGTACAAGGTCGGCCGGCGCGTGCCCTCCGTCGGCGCGGCCGACCCGAGCGGCCGCAGGCTCCGGACCGGCGACCGGCTGACGTGGTTCTACTGCCGCGCGCAGTCCGGCGGGGGGTGCCAGCGCACGCTGGAGGTGGCGCCGCTGTCGGGCGCCGGGCAGGCGCTGCGCGTGCGGGTGCGCGGCTACGACGACAACGGCCGCGGAGTCGCCGTGGCCGGCGCCACGGTCTCCGCGGGCGCCCAGACCGCGATCACCGGGACGGACGGCACGGCGAGCTTCCCGGCGCTCGGCGCGGCCACGCGCAGCGTGCAGGCCCAGCGGGCCGGCATGGTCGGCTCGTTCCCGGTGCGGATGGCCTCGGCATGAGGCCCGCGCTCCTCGCCGCGCTGCTGCTCGCCGCACTCGTGGTCGCCGGGTGCGGCCTCGGCGCTGGCGCGGGGACGGGCGGGGTCAGCCTGGTGGTGACGCGTGACTTCGGCGACGCCAGGGTCGGAGGGGCGCGCGCCGACCGCGTGCCCGGCAGCGAGACGGTGATGCGCTTCCTGGCGCGCTCCTTCTCCGTCCAGACCCGCTACGGAGGCGGCTTCGTGCAGGCGATCAACGGCCTGTCCGGCCAGTACGGCGCGGGCCGCCGGGTCGACTGGTTCTACTACGTCAACGGCATCGAGGCCGAGAAGGGCGCGGCGGCGTTCCACCTCCACCGCGGCGACCGCGTGTGGTGGGATCGCCACGACTGGAGCGCGGCGCAGCGCGTGCCGGCGGTCGTCGGTTCGTTCCCCGAGCCGTTTCTGCACGGGCGCGAGGGGCGGCGCCTGCCGACCCGGATCGACTGCGCGAGTGACGCGGCCGCGGCCTGCGATCTGGTGGCGCGCCATCTGCGCGCGGTCGGGGTGCCCGCCGCCCAGGCGGCGCTCGGGACGACATTCGACCCGGACACCCTGCGTGTCGTCGTCGGCCCCTGGCGCGCCGCCCGCACCGATCCGGCCGCGCGGCAGGTCGTGGGGGGCCCGACCGCGAGCGGCGTGTACGCGCGCTTCGACGCCGGCGGAAAGCGACTCGTGCTCCTGGACGCCACCGGACGCGCGCGCCGCAGCCTCGCCGCCGGCGCCGGCCTGATCGCCGCCACCCGGCTCGGCGACCGCGCTCCGACCTGGGTGGTCGCCGGCACCGACGCTGCGGGCACGACGGCGGCCGCGCGGGCGTTCACGCAGCCGTCCGCGCTCGCGGACCGGTTCGCCGTGGCGGCGGTCTCCGGCGGCGTGCTCCCGGTCCCCGTCGGAGGCGGCGCATGATCTACCGCCGCGCCGCCAGCCCGCTGCACGCGGCGCGCGCCGCCGCGGGCTCGGCCTACTGCGCGGCGCTCGCGGCCGTCGCGCTGATCGCCGATCATCCGGTGATGCTGGCGGCCGTCCTGGTCGCCGAGGTCTGCGCCGCGGCGGCCGCTGGGGCGGGGCGCCAGCTGCGCCGCGCCGCGCTGCTCAGCGCACCGTTCGCGCTGGCGATCGCGGTCATCAACCCGCTCGTCACGCGTGACGGCCTGACGGTGATCGCTCGCGGCGGCGAGGTTCCGTGGCTGGGCAACCTCGACATCACCCTCGAGGCCACCGCCTACGGCGGAGTGCTCGCGCTGCGCGCCGTTGCGCTCGTGCTCGCCGGGGCGCTGTACGCGTCGGCGGTCGACCCCGACGAGGTGCTGCGACTGTTCCGGCGCGTGTCCTTCCGCTCCGCCCTGACCGCGGCGCTGGCGACCCGCATGGTCCCCGTGCTCGCGCGCGACGCGGGGCGCCTGGCCGAGGCGCAGCGCTGCCGCCCGGCCGGAACGGCGCCGCGGCTGGCCGTCGTGCGCGCGACGGCCGCCAACGCGCTCGACCGCGCGATTGACGTGGCCGCGACGCTCGAGCTGCGCGGGTACGGCAGCGCGCGCCGCGCGCCGCGCGCCCGCCGCCCCTGGTCTCGCCACGACCTGGCCTTCGCAGCGGCCGCCGTCGCGCTCGTGGCCCTGGCCGTCGCCGGTGAGCTGATCGGCGCCACGCACTTCGCGGCCTACCCACGCCTGCAGGCCGCCACCGGCCCAGGGCTGGTCGCGATCGCGGCGGCGATGGTCGCCTGCGCGCTCGCGCCGTTCATCGACCGGCGGGGGGTCGGCCGATGACCGCCATGGTCTCCTTCGAAGCGCTCACATACCGCTATCCCGGAGCCGACGCGCCCGCGCTGCGCGACGTCACGCTCGAGATCGAGCCGGGGGAACTGGTCCTGCTCGCCGGGGTGTCGGGCTCCGGGAAGTCGACGCTGCTCCGTACCGCCTGCGGGCTGGTGCCGCACGTGCACGGCGGCGAAGTGAACGGTCACGCCGAGGTGGCCGGCATGGACGTGCGCGATCACGGGCCCGGCGAGCTGGCCGCGAGCGTGGGCACGCTGCTCCAGGACCCCGAGACGCAGATCGTGATGGGGACAGTGCGAGCGGAGATCGCGTTCCCGCTCGAGAATCGGGGCGAGCCGCGGGCCGCCGTCGCGCGCGGCGTCGAGGAGGCCGCCCTGGCGCTTGGGGTCGCAGCCCTGCTCGACCGCCCGACCCACGAGCTGTCCGGCGGCGAGCTCCAACGCGTCGCCCTGGCCGCCGCCCTGGCGGGGCGCCCGGCGCTGGCCGTCCTGGACGAGCCGACCTCGCAACTCGACCCGGTGGCCGGGGACGAACTGCTCTCACTGCTGCGCCGGCTCAACGAGCAGTGGGACACGGCGATCCTGCTGGCCGACCACCGGCTCGACCGCGCGCTGCCGGCCGCCGACCGCGTCCTCGCGCTCGCCGGCGGCGCGATCGCGTTCGACGGGCCGCCCGACGCGTTCCTCGCCTGGGCGGCCGGCGCGGCGGCCGAGCTGCTGCCCCCGGCGGCCCAGCTGTTTGCCGAGGCCGGGCTGCGCCCTCTGCCGGCGGGCGTCAAGCCGGCCCGGGCCGCGCTGCGTGCGCACGGGCTCCTCGAGCCCGCGGACGCCGCCGCCGCGCATCCTGCTCCCGAGCCCCGCCCGGCCCGCCGAAGGCACGGCGAGACGCCGGCGCTGCGCCTGCGCGGCGTCTGGCAGGAGTTCTCCGGCGGCGCGGCAGCCCTGCGCGCGGTCGACCTGACCGTTGCGCCCGGGGAACGGGTTGCGCTGATGGGACGCAACGGCGCCGGGAAGTCGACGCTGCTGCGCGTGGCCCGGGGCCTCCTCGCGCCCACGCGCGGACGTGTCGAGCTGGCGGGGCCGATGGCGCTGCTGCTCCAGCACCCGGGCGACTACTTCCTGCGCGACCGCATCGGCGACGACGCGCCGTCCGAGGTGCTCGAGGCGGCGGGTCTCGCCGACCGGGCCGACCGCCACCCGCGGGACCTCTCGGGCGGTGAGCGCCAGCGCCTCGCGCTCGCGCTCGTGGCGGCCGGCGCGGGGCCGGGCGATCCGGCGCCGGCGGTCGTGGGCCTCGACGAGCCCACGCGGGGAATGGACCGCGCGCGCCGCGACGCCCTCGCGGCCGAGC
>JAWVFS010000059.1:0-2817 GCA_033855795.1 Solirubrobacteraceae bacterium
GGCAAGACGGTCAAGAACCGGCTGCATCTCGACCTGATCTCCGCCCAGTACGGAGCCGAGTCGGAACGGCTGCTCACGCTCGGCGCCACCCGGATCCGCGACGTCGAAAAAGGCAGCGCCCACTGGACTACCTTCGCCGACCCCGAAGGCAACGAGTTCGACCTCGTCGCCGGCTGACCCGGAGGAACCACTGTGGATGAACCGAGTGGTGTGGAATTCGCCTTTCCCGAGCCGCCTGAACGGCTTCTGACGGCTCCGAACAGCGTGGTGGCTCTCATGGACGGGCCGGACGAGGCGGAGGCCGCCATCGAGGAACTCGCCCAGGCCGGCTTCGACCGGGACCGGATCTTCGTGCTGTGTGGCCCCAAGGGCGCGGAGCGGCTGGATGTCTCTGGCCGTCACCACGGACTGCGGGGCCGCGTCTACCGCTTGATCGAGCGGATGGGCGACGAGCGCGACCTGCTCCTCGAGTCGCGGGACCATCTCCTCGCTGGAGGACTCCTCATGACCGTGCCGGCCGGCGAGGATGAGAAGTCGTCCGCCGCTCGCATTCTCGGCGCTCACGGCGGTCGCGAGATGGCGCACTTCGGCAAAGGTCACTGGGAACCGCTGGGAAGATCATGACCGCTCCCGTCGTCCTCGTCACCGGTGCCTTGAGTGGGATCGGGCGGGCAACTGCGATCGCGTTCGCCGAGGCTGGTGCGTCCGTCGTCGTCGCCGGCCGCCGCGCCGAAGCGGGCGAGAAACTGGCCGATCACCTGCGGGCGATAGGCAAAGAGGCGGAATTCATCCGGGCAGACGTAACAAGCGAGCCTGATATTCGGAACCTGATCGACCGAACGGTTGAACGCTTCGGTCGGATCGATGTCGCGGTCAACAGCGCAGGGATCGAGGGGACGCCCGGCCCCATCACCGCGCAGGACGCAGAGACGTATGCGGCTGCGTTCAATACGAACGTGCTCGGCACGCTGCTCAGTCTGAAGCACGAGATGCGCGTCATGCTCCAGCAGGGCCACGGCAGCATCGTCAACGTGTCGTCCACGCTGGGAAGCAGGGGCGCCCCGAACGCGTCGCTGTACGTCGCCAGCAAGCACGCGGTCGAGGGTCTGACCAAGGCCGCGGCGCTCGAGGGAGCCGAAGCCGGTGTTCGCGTGAACGCTGTTGCTCCCGGACCTGTCGCTACCGAACTGCTCGATCGCTTCACGGGTGGCGAAGAGAGAAAGGCGGCGCTCATCGCCGGGGTTCCGGTGAAACGCGCTGGCACGCCCGAGGAGATCGCCGCGGCGATCATGTTCCTGGCGTCGGACAGCGCCGACTTCATCACCGGCCAGATCCTCGGCGTCAACGGGGGCAAGACCGCGTCCTGAGGCGGGATCGCATAGCTAGGAAGCTCACCCGAGCCCGGGAGCGCTGGAGGACCAGGGTGTCGTCGGACGCAGTACCGAATGCCCAAAGCGTGTTTGCTGATGCTGACATCGCGCCCACGCTGGACAGCGGCGAGCTGTCCCGGCTGATCGCGTACGGGACGCCCGAACTCATCGCCCCCGGCGACGTCATCTTCAGTGCGGGTGATCCAGCGTCCGAGTTGATTGTGATCGAGGAGGGAGTGGTCGAGCTCTTCGTGCCGGCCACACCGGACGCGCCCGCAGAGGTGGTGGCCGTTCACGGCCCGGGCCGATTCCTCGGGGAACTCAATTTGCTGACGGGGCAGCGGGCGTACCTGACTGCCCGAGCGCTGGAGGCGGGCCGGATCCATCGGATCGGGCCCGAGGGCTTCCGAGAGCTGATGTCGGCTGATCCCGATCTCTCTGATGTGTTGCTCCGGTCCTTCCTTGCTCGCCGGCAGCTGCTACGCGATGGCGCTGCGGCTCGGAGCCTGGAGATCGTCGGGAGTTTGGTCTCTTCGTCATCACTCGCGCTGCGGACCTATGTGGCGCGCCAACTGCTGCCGCACCTGTGGTTCGACGCCGACAGTTTCGAGGGCCGGGCGTTCATGCGAGCAGCCGGGCTGCGCGGCGCGGACCTGCCCGCCGTCGTGACTCAGGGCCATGTCATGCGTCGGGCGACGCCCGGCGAGCTCGCCCAGGAGCTGGGCCTCTCTTACCACCGGCCGACGCAGCGCGCCATCGACGTCGCCATTGTCGGTGCAGGACCTGCAGGACTCGCAGCCGCCGTCTACGCGGCGTCGGAAGGGCTGGCCACGGTCATCCTGGAAGGAGCGAGCGCAGGAGGACAAGCGGCGTTGAGTTCTCGCATCGAGAATTATCCCGGCTTCCCATCCGGCTTGAGCGGGCTGGAACTCACCAGCCGCACCGCGATTCAAGCCCTCAAGTTCGGCGCCGAGCTCTCGGTGCCGTGCCAGGTCGTTCGCCTCAGTACCGAGGACCAGAACCTGCGGCTCGAACTTGCCGACGGCACGGCTGTCGACGCACGAACCGTTGTGATCGCAACCGGCGCCCACTACCGAAAGCTGCCGCTCGACCGGTGGGCCGACTTTGAAGGCGCCGGCATCTATTACGCCGCAACCGAACTGGAGGCTCGGGCCTGCGCCTCCGATCCAGTGGTGGTCGTCGGGGGCGCCAACTCGGCGGGTCAGGCCGCGTTGTTCCTGGCGGCCCGAGGCATGCCGGTCACGCTCGCGGTTCGAGGCACCGACATCGAATCGGGCATGTCGTCGTATCTCGTCGACCGGCTACTGGCGAGCACCTCGATCGACGTTCGAACGCAGACCGAGGTCTCTGGTCTCCATGGCAACGGATCGCTCGACGCCGTGACGCTGCGGCGCGGGCCAACGGGCGTCCAGACACGGGTGGACTG
>JAWVFS010000060.1:0-5598 GCA_033855795.1 Solirubrobacteraceae bacterium
GTGTGACGGGCTACGGCGCGATCGGGCCGAGCACCGGCTCGCGCCCGTAGAGCTCGAACGCGCCGAAGCGGTCGAAGCTCGGGTGGTCGGGACCGTGGACGTCGGCGGAGCCGGTCTGGAGCAGGCCGCGCTCGGTGCACGCGTCGGCGAGGCGATCGCCGTGATCCACGCCGCCGGCGGCGTGGCGGTGTGGGCGCACCCGTTCTGGGACGTGTCCGACCCCGACGCGGTCCTGGCCACGCTGGAGCGCTTCACCGCGCTGGGACTCGATGGTGTCGAAGTCTTCTACGCCACACACACCGAGGAGCAGGTGGCGCTGCTGGCCGACCGCGGCGCGCGCGACGGCCTGCTGCAGACCGGCTCGGCCGACTTCCACGGCCCCGGGCACGAGCACTTCGACCGCTTTCGCGCCTTCGAGCTCTACGGGCGCGAGCCGGTGCTCGGCCCGATCGCGCCCCGGCCCTAGCTCGGGTCGTAGTCGCGCCGCACGACCTGGGCCACGCGGCCGCCCACCTCGACGAAGCCGTCGTCGAGCGGCCGGGCGAGGATCGTCGAGCCCGCGCCCTGATGGATCACCAGCGGACGGCGCAGCGCGCCCGCGAGGCGAACCGCGTGCGAGCCGGTCGCCTCATCCTCGTCGATGCCGAGAGGGGCCGCGAAGACGCGGCAGCGCACGATGCCGCCGGCCTCGTCCTCCCACGCCCAGCAGCCGACCATGTCGTGACCCGCCGGCGGCCCCTCGAGCCCGTCCACCTCCTCCGGCGAGTCGAGCTTGTGGTGCTCGAACGGCGGTCCCCACTCGGGACGGCCGGCGATGAACGACAGCTCACCCTCCTGGCGGGTCGGGACCTCACCGGCCGGAGGGCGCAGCCGGCTCACGGCTCGACCTTCGGATGCCAGCAGCCACGCCGTGCCGACGAGCGGATGGCCGGCGAAGTCCAGCTCCGCGGCGGGCGTGAAGATCGCAACGCGGCCGCGGCGAACGTCGTCGACGAAGACGGTCTCGGGCAGCCCGACGTCCGCCGCCACCTCCTGGCGCCGGTCGGCGCCGATCGCCGCCCCCTTCAGGAACACACCCAGCGCGTTGCCGCCGGAGCCGTCGTCGCCGGCGAAGGCGCGCAGGACGTGGAGGACCGGCATCTAACTTGACCCTAACGGCTGTCCTGTCAGGATCCTCCGTCATGCCCAAGTCGCGCGCCCTGAGTGTCGCCGCCGTGATCCTCGGCGTGATCCTCATCGTCGTCGCCGTCGTCTACTGGATCGACAGCGCCAAGGACCTGCCGTCGTTCTTCCCCGGCCACGACGCCGCCTCCTCGACCGTGCACGTCAAGCACGGCATCGCGGCGCTGGTGCTCGGGCTCGGCTGCCTCGTGTTCGCCTGGTTTCAGACTGGCCCGAAGGCCCGCAGCGCGAGCTGACCGGGCTCGCGATCTCGCAGAATCGGGCTCAGCTACCACGTCAAGCGCGGTGTCAATAATACTAGACATCTGATTCTAGCTTTAGAGTTCATGCTAAGGTGATGTGACAGCTGCCGAAGGGCCCTCTGACAGCGGCCCGGTCGGCGGCGAGCCCGCCCTGCGGGCGATTCCTCAGCCCCAAGCTCGAACGCCACCGAAGCGTGGTCCCATGCACCTGCGCAACGCTGATTTGACCGGCCGGGCCGCCAGTCGTCTGGCCGTCGCCGGCTTGGCGGTTGTACTGCTGGTGCTGGCTGCGGTCGCAGTCGGGAACAGCACGACTCCGATCACCTTCGTGCTCGGTCTCATCCTGCTGTCGGCTTGCGCCGCGGTCCTGCTGGCGCAGCGACGCCAGGTGTCCGAGTCCCGAGCGCGCGAGATCGAGCGCCTGCGCCACGACGCCGCCACGGACCCACTGACGGGAGTGCGCAACCAGCGCGCCTTCCAAGAGGACCTCGCGCGCGAAGCGCACCGCGCGGACCGCGCCGGTTCGCGCGTCTCGCTGGTGATATTCGACCTCGACGGCCTCAAGGCGCTCAACGACGCCCTCGGTCATCAGGCCGGTGACGAGCAACTGAAGGCGCTGGCGGACGCGCTGCATGCCGCCGCCCGGGCCTCCGACGCGGTCTATCGAGTCGGCGGCGACGAGTTCATTGCCCTGCTCCCCGACACCGGCGCCTGGGACGCGTCGGTCTTCGCGCACCGCGTCCAAACCGCGCTCGCCACCGACACGGCGGGCGGCGCATCCGCGACGGCAGGGGTCGCCGACGCGCTCCCCCCCGCCGGTAAGGACGCGCTGGTCCGGAGAGCCGATCTTGCTCTGATCAAGGCCAAGGAATCTCACCGCGACATGCTCATCTACTCGGCAGAGTTCGAGCCCGCCCACGCCGACGCGGCGGTCGCAGATCAGGTGAAGACGCTCGCCACCGCGCTCGCCCTGGCGGTCGACGCCAAGGATCCCTCCCCCCGCAGCCACACGCACACCGTGTCCGAGCTGGCCGCCCAGATCGCCCTGGAGCTGGGCTTGAAGCCACGACGCGTCGCACAGGTCCGCCTCGCCGGCCTGCTGCTCGACGTCGGCAAGATCGGCATCCCGGACGCCATCCTGCAGAAGCCCGCCAAGCTCACCGACTACGAATACGAGCTCATCAAGACCCACTCCAACCTGGGGCACCAGATCGTGCTCGCCTCCGAGCTCGAGGACGAGGCCGGCTGGGTGCTTCACCGTCACGAGCGGATCGACGGCCGCGGATACCCCGACGGCCTTCACGACGCGGACATCCCACTCGAGGCGAGGATCCTCGCCGTCGCCGACACGTTCGAAGCGATCATCTCCGACCGCCCCTATCGCGCCGGGCGGTCGCCGGCCGCCGCCTTCGCCGAGCTTCGGCGCTGCGCGGGCACCCAGTTCGACCCTGACTGCGTCGAAGCGCTCGGCCGCGCAATCGACGAAGCCGACCCGCCTCAGGTCAGCGCGAAGCCGATCGTGCAGAGCGTGCCGGCGATCACGCAGTAGACGGCGAACGGCGTGAGCGTGTTCGTCTCGAAGTACTTGAGGAGAAACCGCACCGACAGATAGGCCGTGATCGCGGCGCAGGCGGCTCCGACGAGCGCCGTGCCGATCACGTGGCCGCTCTTGCCGACCAGCTCGGGCAGCTTGAGAGCGGCGGCGGCGCCGATGATCGGCGTGGCGAGCAGGAAGGAGTAGCGCGCCGCGTCCTCGTTGGACAATCCGACGAGCAGGCCACCGCCCATCGTCGCGCCCGAGCGGGAGAAGCCGGGAATCAGCGCGATCGCCTGCGCCGTGCCGACGGCGATCGACTGGCGCCAGCTCAGCTTCGCGATGCGCGCGTCGGAGTCCCCTGCGCCGTCGCCGGGACGCGGAGGGCGTCGGCGCAGCCGCTCGGCGCCGTAGAGCATGAAGCCGTTGAGGATCAGGAAGACCGCCGCCGCCTCCGCCGACTTGAACAGGTCGCGGAGCGAGTGCTCGAGCACCAGGCCGATCAGGCCGGCGGGAATCGTGCCGACGACGAGCAGCCAGCCGAGGCGCGCGTCGCTGTCGTCGGGCGCGATCTGCCGATCCCGGAGCGAGCGGAACAGGCCCTTGACGATCCGCACCCAGTCGCGCCAGAAGAAGCCCAGCAGGACGAGCGCCGTCGCCAGGTGCGTGGCCACGAGGAAGTTGAGGAAGAACTTGTCGTTCTGCTGGATGTTCCAGCCCAGGACCTTGGGCAGGATCACGCTGTGGCCGAGGCTGGAGATCGGGAACAACTCCGAGAAGCCCTGGAGCAGCCCGAGGATCACGGCTTGGTAGTACTGGATCACGGCCGCGGAACCCTATTGAGATGGCACCGGCGGCAGCTAGCTAGGCGGCCAGAAGGTGCTCGAGGCGGTAGCCGAGGGCCTCGCACGCCAGCTCCTCGGTGACGTTGAGGGGCAGGCGCTGGCGCGTGTCGTCGACGAGCTCGAGCGCGCGGCGCAGTGCGGTCGGGTCACGGCCGGCGGCGTCGGCCGCCAGTTCGGCCGCGCGGTCCACGTTGGCCGCCAGGTCGGGCGTGTCCAGCGCGACACACAGCAGGTCGCGGTACCACAGGCCGACGAGCGCAAGCTGCAGGTCGAGCGTCTCGGTGTGGACGCGGCGCGCGAGCCGCCGGGAGCGCTCGGCGTGCTCGGTGTCGGCGCGCCGGCGGTCGCGCTTGGCGGTGAGCTCGAGCACGCCCGCGTGGCGCTCGTCGAGCTCCGCGGCCGCGGCGTCGGCGCGGGCGCGGGCCTGGGCGAGCAGCTCGCGCCAGGGCCGCTCCCCCATCTCCGCCGCCGGGGCAGCGCGGGCGAAGCGCTGGGCCGCGACGCGCAGCTTCGGCCCCCCGCCCGTGGCGAGCTCTCGGGCGAGGCGGGCATCGCCCCGGGCCAGCCGCGCGGCCGCGCGGGCGGGCTGCGGCTCGACGCCGTCGCGCCCCAGCCGAGCGACCACCTCGTCCTCGGGCAGCGCCTCGAAGCGCACGTGCTGGCAGCGTGAGGCGATCGTCGGCAGCACCTCTCCCGGGCGGTCGCTGAGCAGGATCAGGTGGGCGAAGGGCGGCGGCTCCTCCAGCGTCTTGAGCATCTTGTTCGCCGCCTGCTCGATCATCGTGTCGGCGCGCTCGATCACGAACACGCGCCGGCGGGCCTCGAACGGCGTGCGCGCGGCGGCGCCGACGACCGCCGAGTCGATGTCGCCGACCAGCAGCTCGTGCGCTCCCGACGGCGTCACCCAGGTGAGATCGGGATGCGAGCCGCGCTCCACGCGCCCGCGGACCGCGTCGGGATCGGCCGCACCCTCGGCCAGGAGCGCGGCGGCAAAGGCGCGCGCCACGGTGCGCTTGCCCGCGCCGGCCGGGCCGCCGAACAGGTAGGCGTGGCTGGGGCGGCCGTGCGGCGGCAGCGCAGCGCCGAGCACGGCGGCGGCGTGCGGGTGGTGCTCGGTGCCGGCAAGGGGGACGGTGGCCATGGCGATCCCCCATCGTAGATACGCTCGCGGCGCATGGCGCGCGGGCGGCTGATCACCATCGAGGGCCTGGACGGCGCGGGCAAGACGACGCTGGCCGCGGAGCTCGAGCGCGCGCTCGCCCGCCGCGTCGGCGCCGTGCGCGTCCTGCGCGAGCCCGGCGGCGTCGAGCTGGCCGAGCGGGTGCGGGCGCTGGTGAAGGACCCCGAGCTGCGGATCGGGGCGCGAGCCGAGGCGCTGCTCTACGCGGCCGCGCGCGCCCAACTCGTCGAGGAGGCCGTGACGCCCCTGCTCGACAGCGGCGTGTGGGTCCTGCTCGATCGCTTCGTCGACTCCTCGCTCGCCTACCAGGGTGCCGGCCGCGAGCTGGGCATCGAGGCGGTGCGCGCCATCAACGACTTCGGCACCGGCGGCCTGGTGCCGGACCGCACGCTGCTCCTGCGGATCGACCCCGCGGCCGGCCGCGCGCGGCTCGCGGGGCGCGGCGAGGCGCCCGACCGGCTCGAGCTCGAGGCCGAGGTGTTCTTCCGCGCGATCGCGACCGCGTACGACCGCCTGGCCGAGGCAGAGCCCGAGCGCATCCGCGTGCTCGACGCGGGCGCGGAGCCCGACTCCGTGCTGGCCGCCGCACTGGCCGCGCTCGAGGACCTGCTCCCG
>JAWVFS010000061.1:0-14702 GCA_033855795.1 Solirubrobacteraceae bacterium
CCAGGTGCAGTTGGTCGCAGCCCAGCCTCCGGCCCTCGGCGTCGAGCCACTCCAGCAGGGCGCCCGCGTGACCCTGCCCGCGAGCGTCCGCCACCGTCGAGAGGTCATCCACGTACAGGTAGTGGCCCCAGGCCAGGTTGTGGCCGGTGCGGAACCCCGCCACCGCCACGGCCTGCTCGCGGCCGGGAACGAAGGCGGCCGCCAGCCGGTAGCCCTCCGGGCGCTGCGTGCCGTCGACCCGCGTGACGAAGTCGGCCTCCCGCGCATAGGCGGGCCTGAGCGCGCGCATCGCCTCGTGCGCCAGGCGGGTGTCGCCCTCGAAGAGCTCGCGGACCTCCATCGCGCCCGCAGGCTACTCGCCGCGTCGCCCGCCGATCGGACCCGATAGCTGGTTTAGTGAGCAGACCGATGGCTCAGGCGCAAACCACGCCGTTCTCGGGCCGGACGGCATGGAGCCGGAATCTCGCGGCGCCCGTGCGCGACTTCCTGTCGACGGAGGCCGGGAGCGCCGCGATCCTCCTCGCCGGAGCGGTCGCGGCGCTCGTATGGGCGAACTCGCCGTGGTCGGGCTCCTACGAGTCGGTCTGGACGACGAACCTGTCGATCCACGTCGGCGGCGCGGCGATCTCCGAGGACCTGCGCACATGGGTCAACGAAGGGCTCATGGTGTTCTTCTTCTTCGTCATCGGCCTCGAGGTGAAGCGCGAGTTCGCGATGGGGGAGCTGCGCGAGCGGCGCCGGGTGGCCACGCCGGTGGTGGCCGCGGTGGCCGGCATGGCCGTGCCGGCGTCGATCTATCTGCTGATCAACGCCGGCGGTCCCGCCACCCACGGGTGGGCCGTCGCCATGTCGACCGACACGGCGTTCGCCCTCGGCGCCCTCGGCCTTCTGGCGCCGCATGGGACGCGATTGCGGGTGTTCATCCTCACCCTCACGGTGGTGGATGACCTGCTCGCCATCGTGGTCATCGGCGTGGCCTACAGCAGTCACATCGATCCGGCTGCTCTCGCGATCGCCGTCGCGCTCTTCGCCGCCTGGCTCGCGGTGCGCAGGCTGCCGGTATGGCAGCGCTCGCCGGCGGCCGTGCTGATCGGCACCGGCATCTGGGTCGCGACGTTCGAGTCCGGCATCCATCCGACGATCGCGGGGCTGGCCATGGGCTTCTCGGTCAGCGCCTACCCGCCGGCGCGCGAGGAGTTGGAGCGGGCCACGGAGCTCGCGCGGTCGTTCCGGGAGCAACCCACGCCGGAGCTGGCGCGCAGCGCGCAGCTCGGGGTCCTCTCGGCCATTTCGCCCAACGAACGGCTTCAGTACCGGTTGCATCCGTGGACCAGCTTCGTGATCGTCCCCCTGTTCGCACTCGCCAATGCCGGCATCCACGTGACCGGCGGGCTGCTCGATGACGCGCTCAGATCGCCGGTGACGCTCGGCATCGTGGTCGCGTACGTCATCGGCAAGCCCCTCGGCATCCTCGCCGGCTCGTGGCTCTCCCTGCGCTTCGGCCACCGGCGCCCGCCCGTGAGCTGGCCCGTCCTCACTGCCGGTGGCGCCGTGGCGGGCATCGGGTTTACGGTCGCTTTGCTGATCGCCTCCCTGGCGTTCCACGGGCGCCTCTTGGCCGAGGCGAAGCTCGGCATCCTCGCCGCCGCGGTCCTCGCCGCCGTCGTGACCTGGTGCGTCGTCCGGGTGATCGCGCTTCTGCCGAAGTCCCTGCGGGCGCGCCAGCTGCTCAAGGTGGACGAGGCGATCCTTGACCTCGCCCGGGATGTCGACCCCGATCGCGACCACATTCGCGGTTCCGAGAACGCGCCGGTGACGCTGGTCGAGTACGGCGACTTCGAGTGTCCGTACTGTGGCCAGGCGGAGGCGGTCATCCGCGATCTGCTGGCGTCCTCCGGGGACGATCTGCGCTACGTCTGGCGCCATCTCCCGCTGAACGACGTCCATCCGCGCGCCCAGGCGGCGGCCGAGGCAGCTGAGGCCGCGGCGGCCCAGGGGAGATTCTGGGAGATGCACGACACGCTCCTGGCCCACCAGGACGCGCTGACGCCACGCGACCTGCGGCGCTACGCCGAGGAGCTCGGCCTCGACGTCGAACGCTTCTGGGATGAGCTTCGCCGCCGGGTCCATGCCCCGCGCGTGGCGGAGGACGTGGCCAGCGCGGAGCTGAGTGGCGTCTCGGGGACGCCGACCTTCTTCATCAACGGCCGCCGCCACTGGGGCGCCTACGATCTCGCCACCCTCACCCAGGTGGTTCGCGCGGCCTCCGCGCGCGCGCAGCTGGGGAGCGTGGACCGTCAGTCGGAGCCGGTGCGCTGAATCTCGGCCGCCCGGCCCGGACGGCCGCGAACAGCGGGTGGCCGCGATAGCGTCCCCCGTCGATGAGCGAGTCGCCGAGTCCGGACGCCGTCGCCGGTAGAGGCGCCATGGTGGCGGCACGCGTCCTGCTGGTGCTCGCCACGGTGCTCACCGTCCTGGCCATCGTCGCGCTGTGGGTCAGCCGCCAGGCACTCGACACCAACGAGTGGACCCGCACGAGCACCCGCCTGCTCCAGGACGCGCGCGTCCGCTCGGCCCTCTCCACCTATCTGGTGGACCAGCTGTACGCAAACGTCGACGTCGCGGGCGAGCTGCGTTCACTCGCGCCGAAGGACCTCAAGCCGCTCGCGGGTCCTGCCGCCGGCGGCCTGCGCGACCTGCTCGCCCAGGGCGCCGACCAGCTGCTGCAGCTCCCACGCGTCCAGGACGCCTGGCGCCAGGCAAACCGTGTCGCGCACAAGGAGTTCGTCGCGGTGGTCGAGGAAAAGAAGCAGGGCACCGTGACGGTCAACCAGGGCGAGGTCGCGCTCGACCTGCGTCCGCTGGTCAACGACCTCGCGCAGCGGGTCGGGATCGGCGACGTCGCGAACAAGCTGCCGGCCGCGGCCGCCCACCTGCGCGTTCTGCGGTCGGACCAGATCAAGACCGTGCAGCGGATCGTTCGGGCCCTACGCGGTCTGGTCGTGATCCTCCTGATCCTCGTGCCGGCGCTGTACGCCGCCGCCGTGCTGCTCGCCGCCGGGCGGCGCCGGCAGGTCGTGATGACGATCGGCTTCTGCTTCATCGGCGCGGGGCTGGTGGTGCTGATCGTGCGTGGCCTGGTCGGGGACTACGTGGTGAACGCGCTCACCAACACGGTCACCGACCGGCCGGCGGCGGATGCGGCGTGGTCGATCGGTACGTCCGTGCTGGTGGACGTGGCGGAGTCCTCGATCGTCGTCGGCATCCCGTTCGTCGCGGCGGCGTGGGTGGCGGGACCGGCGAAATGGGCCGGCAGCGTACGCCGCGCGCTCGCCGGACCGCTGGCCGAGCGGCGCGCCTACGTGTGGTCCGCGGTCGCCGCGATTCTGCTCCTCCTGATCATCTGGGAGCCGATCCGCGCCTTCCGCAACCCGTTCGGGCTCCTGTTGATCATCGCCCTCGTCGTCGCCGGGGTCGAGCTTCTGCGCCGCCAGATCGCGCGCGAGTACCCCGACGCGCAGGCGCCGGACGTCGAGCAGTGGGCGCGCAACAGCGCCGAGCGCCTGCGCACCGCGGCCGGCCGACTGCGCCGCGGCGCGCGTGCGCGCATGCCTGCGCCCACGTCCGAGACGTCGCGGATCGAGGAGCTCGAGCGCCTGACCGCGCTCCACGAGCGCGGTGCGCTCACCGACGAGGAGTTCGCCGCGGCGAAGACCGCCGTGCTCCGCGGCGGCGACGGGTAACCCGCGGGACGGATTGGCGCTCGCCTGAGGTGGACAAACGCGCAAGGATGTGAACATGGTGAACGGGGAGCGGATCGACGGCCGCCAGGGAACCTGGCTCGCGCTGATCGTGGCTGCGCTGACCGCGGTGGCCGTGATCGACATCGTCGACCACTCGCGCACCATTCCGCTCGTGCTGCTGGTGTTCGGCCCGCTGGCCGCGTCGCTGCTGGCCAGTCGAAGAGTGACCGCGGCCGTGGGCGGGTACGCGGTCGCGCTGACGATCGCGGTCGGGGCCGCCGACGAGTTCTTCCTCACCGAGCGCCACGTCATCCTGCTGGGCGCGGTGCTCGGCGCGGCGATCCTCGCGACGTTCGTCGCCTCGGTGCGGTCCCGGCTGGAGGGGGAGCAGCGCCGCACCGCGACGCTGCTGTCGCGCGCGCGGGTGCTCGCCGACGCCGGCGCGGTCCTCGACCGCTCGCTGAATCCCGACGAGACGCTGCGCCAGATGGCCTCCCTGGCCGTGCCGGAGCACGCGGCGATGTGCGTGATCGACATCCTCGAGGCCGACGGCAGCATTCGCGGAGCGGCGGTGGAGGCGGCCGACCCCGAGACCGCCGCCGGCATGCGCGAGATGCGCACACGCTTTCCCCTCGATCCCGCGGGGCCGCACCCCGTGGCCCAGGTGCTGCGCGAGGAGCGCTCGACGCTGCTCCAGCTCGACCAGTCCACGATGGCCGGGCTCGCCGCGAGCCGCGAGCATCTCGACTTCATGCAGCGCGCGCAGTACCACTCCGCGGTCGTCGCCCCGCTCCGGGCCCGCAACCGGACCTTCGGCGCGATCTCGTGGCTGCGCTTCGAGGACCAGCCGGCCTACGGGGAAGAGGACCGCGAGCTCGTCGAGGAGCTCGCTTCGCGGGCCGCGTTCGCCCTCTCCAACGCCCACCTGTTCGCCGAGGCGCAGCGCGCGCGCCAGCGCAACGAGCTCGCACGCGCCAAGGCCAGCGCGGCGGGCGAGCGAGCGGCCTTCCTGGCCGAGGCCGGCGTGCTGCTCGACCAGTCCCTCGACTTCGAGACGACGCTGACGGACCTCGCGCGCCTGACCGTGCCGGGCCTGGCCGACTGGTGCTCGATCGACGTTCCGGGTCCCGAGGGGCAGCTGCGCAACGTCGTGATCGTCCACCGCGACCCGGCTCGGGAGGCGGCCGCCAAGAGCCTGCTCGAGCGCTACCCGCCGCGTCCCGACGCGGTGGTCGGGTCGGCGCACGTGATGCGCACCGGCGCGGCCGAGTTTCACCCGACGGTGTCGGGCGAGATGATGGAGCAGGCGGCCCAGGACGCTGAGCATCTCGAGCTGCTTCGTGCTCTTGGCATCTCGTCGGCGCTGACCGTGCCGCTCCCGGCGCGCGGCCGCATCCTCGGCGCCATGACGCTCGCGACCGAGGGCGAGCGTCTCCTGAACGAGCACGACCTGACGCTGGCGCTCGAGCTCGGTGCGCGCGCCGGACTGTCCGTGGACAACGCCCGCCTGTACGGGGATCGCGCCCACGTAGCGCAGACGTTGCAGGCCAGCCTGCTGCCGCCGCAGCTTCCTCGGGTCCCCGGCATGCGCGTGGCCGCGCGCTACCGGCCCGCGGGCGAGGGCGTCGAGGTGGGCGGCGACTTCTACGACGTCTTCCCGGCCGGTCCCGACCGCTGGGTCATGGTCGTCGGCGACGTCTGCGGCAAGGGTGCCGAGGCGGCGGCCGTGACCGCGCTGGCCCGCTACACGCTGCGTGCCGACGCCGGCCGGGAGCTCTCGCCTCGGGAGGCGCTCACGCGGCTCAACGCCGCGATGCTTCGCCAGCAGGAGGACGGGCGCTTCCTCACGCTCGCCTACGCCGTGCTCAGCCACGAGGCCGGCGGCGCGCGGTTGGTCGTCGCCTGTGCCGGCCATCCGCCGCCGGTGCTGCTGCGCGACGGGCGCGGAAGCGCGCTCCTCGGGCATCCCGGGTCCCTGCTCGGGGTGTTCGACGACCCGAGCTTCGTCGAGCGCTCCGTGATTCTCGAGCCGGGCGACAGCGCTGTCTTCTACACGGACGGTGTGACCGAGGGCAACCCCGGGCATCGCATGACGCCGGACGAGCTGGCCGACCGGCTCGCGCCCCACGGCCACAAGGCGCCCGACGAGGTCGCCCGGGAGGTCGAGCGTGCCGCGCTTGGCCAGGACGGGGAGATGCTGCGCGACGACGTCGCCGTGCTCGTCACCCAGCGCGACGGCCTGAGATGAACGCGACCGACTGGATCGAACGCTACGCGCAGCGATTGGGGGCAGACCCGCCGACGCCGGACGAGTTCCGCGCCGTGCTGGACCTTGCGGCCGAGGCGGCGCACGCCTCCGAGCGCGTGGCGGCGCCGGTTGCGTGCTGGCTCAGCGCCCGGGCCGGCATCCCGCTGGACCGGGCCATCGAACTCGCCAGGGACATCGGCGGAGACGCTGCCCGGGGCTGACGGCGGGCTCAGCCTCCACGGAGCAGCTCGCCGGCCCGCTCGAGGTCGCCCGCGTCGTTGACGTTGAACAGCAGGCGCGCGGGGTCGCCGAAGCGGCGCAGCTCGGCCTCGGCGATACGTGTCGCATCGAGCTCCTCGGCGAGTTCGTGCAGCGGCGCCTCGCGGGCGAGCGCGTCGCGCAGGGCCGGCAGCAGCTCGGGATCCCAGCGAGCGAGCAGGGGATGCAGGCGCCCGGCCGCCTCGGGCAGGACGAGAGCGGCCTGGCCGCCCCGGGCGGCCAGGTCGGCGAGCAGCTCGGCGGTGACGAACGGCATGTCGCACGCCACCGCGAGCACCGGACGTCCGCGGGCGGCCGTCAGGGCGGCGACGATTCCGGTGAGCGGGTGGGTGGGCTCGGCGGGCTCGTCCCAACGCTGCACGGCGAGCGACGGCAACCTGGTGTGGCGCTTGGCCACGACCGCCGGCTCCAGGCCGGCACCCTGGACGGCCGCGAGCGGGTACTCGAGCAGCGGGCGTCCGCCCAGCTCCAGCGTCGCCTTCGGCGTTCCCATGCGCCGGCTCGCCCCGCCCGCGAGGACCGCGCCCACGATCGGCTCCATCGTCCGTGTATACACCGGTGCGATGCCGGCGGAGCTGATCGACCTCGAGGCGGCGCGGGCGCGGGTGCTTGCGGCGGTGCAGGAACCCCTGGCGGCCGAGCGGGTCCCGCTGCCGCGCGCGCTCGGACGGGTGCTCGCCGACGACGTCGTCGCCGCCGACGACGTCCCCGGGTTCGACAACTCCGCCATGGACGGCTTCGCCCTGCGCGCGGCCGACACGGCGGGCGCGCCGGTGGACCTGCCGCTGGCCGGCGAGTCGCGCGCCGGCCATCCGGCCACCGCGCCGCTGCCGCCCGGCGCCGCGATGGCGATCTCGACGGGCGCCATGCTGCCGGAGGGCGCCGACGCCGTGGTGCGCGTCGAGGACACGGTGCCCCGCGACGGCGCCGTCGAGGTGCGGGTCGCGGTGGAGGCCGGACGCGATATCCGCCGTGCCGGCGAGGACATACTCGCCGGCTCGACCGTGCTCCGCTCCGGCGCACGCCTGGGCCCCGCGGAGCTGGGCGTGCTCGCCTCGGTTGGGGCCGCGGAGGCGTCGTGCACCCGGCGCCCCCGCGTGGCGGTGCTGACCACGGGAGACGAGTTGGTCGGGCCCGGCGAGCCGCGCGGACCGGGCGGGGTGCGCGATACGAACGGCGTGGGCATCGCCGGCCTCGCTGTCGCGGCCGGCGCCGAGGTGGTGTTCGCCGCGCGCGTCGCGGACGAGCCCGAGGCCACGACGCAGGCCCTGCGCGAGGGCCTGCGGGCCGACGTCGTCGTCGCCTGCGGGGGCGTGTCGGTGGGAACCCACGACCACGTCAAGCCGGCGCTCGAGGAGCTGGGCGTCGAGCCGTCCTTCTGGGGCGTGGCGCTGCGGCCCGGCAAGCCGACGTGGTTCGGCACCCGCGGCGACACGCTCGTGTTCGGGCTCCCGGGCAACCCCGTGTCGGCGATGGTCACGTTCCACCTGTTCGTGCGCCCGGCGCTGCTCGCTCTGGCCGGGGCGACGGAGCCCCGTGCGAGGCTCGCGGCGGTCATGGACGAGCCCTACGCGAAGGCACCCGGCCGGGCCCACGCGGTGCGCTGCGTGCTCGAGGCGCGGGACGACGGCTGGCACGTCAGCCCGACAGGACCGCAGGGCTCGCACGTGTTGACCTCGATGCTCGGGGCCGGAGCGCTCGTCCTGCTGCCCGCAGACCGCGGCGACGTCGCCGCCGGGGAGCGGGTCCAGATCGAGTTCCTCCCGTAAGTGGTCCCGGCCACGAGCCCCGTACCACGTAGCATCGACCGCATGGTGGTCTCGGTCCGTCTGTTCGCCATGCTGCGCGAGGCGGCACGCCGGGGCGAGCTCGACGTCGAGCGCGCCGACGGCGCGACGGCCGGCGACCTCGTCGATGCCGTCGCGCGCGACGCCGGCCTCGGCGCGGTCGTTCAGCCGGGCCGGGTGGTCGTGGCCGTCAACCGCGAGTACGTCCCAGCAGGCCATCGGCTTCAGGACGGGGACGAGGTTGCGCTCATCCCGCCGGTGAGCGGCGGCGCGGACGCCGACGTCCACGCGCGCGTGACCCCGGAGCCGCTGGACCTGGGCGCGATGGCGGTGCGTGTCGGGCGCCCCTCTGCGGGCGCCGTGGTCACCTTCTCGGGCACCACACGCGACGTCGAGCGCCTCGACTACGAGGCCTACGTCGAGATGGCGCAGGAACGGATCGCGGCGATCCTGACGGCGTGCCTGGAGCGTCACGGCCTGGAGGCCGCGGCGGCCGAGCACCGCATTGGCGCCGTCCCGCGCGGGGAGGCGAGCGTCGTCGTCGCCGTGTCCGCCGGGCACCGTGCCGAGGCGTTCGCCGGCGCGCGCGAGGCGATCGACCGGATCAAGGCCGAGGCACCGATCTGGAAGAAGGAGATCGAGGCCGGCCACGACGGTGACTGGGTGCAGGGAACCCTGCCGAGCTGATGGAGGGCTCGGAGTTCAGCCATCTCGATGAGCATGGTCGCGCGCGGATGGTCGACGTGGGCGCGAAGCCCGCCAGCGATCGCCGCGCCCGGGCGCGCGCGATCGTGCGGATGGCCCCCGAGACGGCGGCCGCGGTCGCGCGCGGAGACGCGCCGAAGGGCGACGTACTCGGCCCCGCCCGGATCGCCGGGGTGCAGGCCGCGAAGCGCACCGCCGAGCTGGTCCCGCTCGCCCATCCGCTGCCGCTGACCTTCGTCGACGTGGAGGCGGCCGTCGATGAGGCAGGGGGGTCGGTCACGCTCGAGGCCGAGGCGCGCACGGTGGCGCAGACCGGCGTCGAGATGGAGGCGATGTGCGCCTGCGCGGTGGCCGCGCTGACGGTGTACGACATGGTCAAGGGCCTCGAGCGTGGCGTGACGATCGAACGCATCGAGCTCCTCGAGAAGTCCGGGGGCCGCCACGACTGGAAGCGAGAGGCGTGAAGGCCGCGGTCATCACCGTCTCGACGTCCAAGGCGGCGGGCGAAGGGGAGGACGAGAGCGGCCCGGCGCTGGCCGAACTGGCGCGTTCGCTCGGCCTGGAGGTCGTCGGCGCGGACCTCGTGACCGACGACGCCGAGGCGATCAGTGCCCGCCTGCGCCACTGGTCGGACGACGAGGGGTGCGCGCTCATCCTCACGAGCGGGGGCACGGGGTTTTCGCCCACCGACGTCACGCCCGAGGCGACTCGTGCGGTCATCGAGCGGGACGCGCCCGGTATCGGCGAGGCCGTGCGCATCACCGCCCGGGCACACACCCCGAACTGGATGCTCACCCGCGCGATCGGCGGGATCCGCGGACGCACGCTGATCGTGAACTTCCCGGGCAACCCGGACTCGATCCGGGAGACGGGCGAGGTCCTGGCCCAGGCGCTCCCGCACGCGCTCGCGCTGCTCGCCGGAGAGCGTCCGCACTGATCCCGACCTACTCGAGCGGCACCACGCGCGTCGCGGTCCCCTTCCAGGTCGCCACGACCGGGTCGCCGGGCGTGAGCTCCAGAGCGTCGGCGGACGCCGCGGTCAGCTCGGCCGCGAGGGGCTGTCCGCCGACGAGCCCGACCCTCACCCGGTTGCCAAGCCTGGTGATCGAGGCGACACGGGCGTCGAGCCGGTTACGGGCGGAGCCCGCGGGCGGTGTGCCCGGCGGCTCGAGCACCACCTCCCACGGGTAGAGCGACACCGCCACGCGACCCTCGGCGACGTCGGTGCTCACCGCCTCGCCGCCGCCGTCGAGCTTCACCGTCGTCAGGCCGTCCGCCCCCGCGCGAGCGGTGCCGGTGAGGACGCTCGCGCCGACGAGGTCGGCGACGAACGCGGACGCCGGCGCGGCGGCGATCCGGTCCGGGGCGCCGCGCTGCACCACGCGGCCGCCGTCGAGCACCGCGACGTCGGTCGCCAGCGAGGCCGCCTCGCTGAAGTTGTGTGTCACGAGCAGTACCGGGACCTCCGCGGCCGCCAGAGTCCGCTGCAACTCGTGCGCAGCACGGGCCCGATTGCGCGCATCCAGCGCGGCCAGCGGCTCGTCGAGCAGGAGCGCGTGCGGCTCCGGCGCCAGCGCCCGGGCGAGCGCGACTCGCTGGCGCTCGCCCCCGCTCAGGTCCCCGGGCCGCGCGGCCGCCAGCGCGCCGACGCCGAGGCGCTCGAGCGCGTCCTGGGCCCGGCGGCGCCGCTCGGAGCGCGCGTACCCCGCCATCCCGAATGCGACGTTGTCGCGGGCGCTGAGATGGGGGAACAGGGCGTAGTCCTGGAAGACCACACCCACGCGGCGGCGTTCGGGCGGGACGTTGCGATCCCGGCCGGTGTCCAGCCACAGTTCGTTGCCGCAGGCCACGCGGCCGGCATCGGGACGCAGCAGGCCGGCGACGATCTGCAGCACGGTTGTCTTCCCCGCGCCCGAGGGACCCGTCAGCGCCAGGCAGTGTCCGGGTGCGACCTCGAACGCGACGTCGAGCGCGAAGGCGCGGAGGGCGTGGCGAGCCTCAAGGGCGAGCACGGCCCAGGGCCTCCGGGCCCGCCGCCAGCTTGACCGCGAGCAGCACGGCCGCGCTGACCGCCAGCAGCACCGCGGACAGCGCCAGCGCGGCCGGGAAGTCGGTCGCAAAGCGGTCGTAGATCGCGAGCGGGGCCGTCTGCGTGACGCCGCGCAGGCTGCCGGCGAACATCAGCGTCGCGCCGAATTCGCCCAGCGCTCGGCCCCATGCGAGCGCGGCGCCCGCGGCGAGGCCGTTGCGCGCGAGCGGGATCGCGACCCGCAAGAACGCCCGGGCCTCGCCGGCGCCCAGTGTGCGGGCCGCGGCCAGCAGCGTCGGGTCGACGGCGGCGAACGCGGCCTGCGCCTGGCGCAGGTAGAACGGGCTCGCCACGAACGTGAGGGCGACCACGACGCCGGCCGTGGCGAGCACGAGCTCGACGCCGGCGTCGGCGAGCGCCGAGCCGAGAATCCCCTTCGGCCCCAGCGCCGCCAGGAGCGCGATGCCGGCCACCGCCGGCGGCAGGACGAGCGGCAGCTCGAGAACGGTGATCACGAGCGCGCGGCCCCGAAACGAGCGAGTGGCGAGCAGGTACGCGGCCGGCGTGCCGACGACCACGATCAGTGCCAGCGCGACGGCGCTCGTCTCGAGGCTCAGACGCAGAGCGTCGAGCGACTCGCCGTCGCCCAGGCTGCCCACGAGCGCCCCAGGCGAGGTGTTCACCAGGATCGCGACCATCGGCAGCGCGAGGAAGACGAACGCGATGCCCAGCGTGGCCGCCAAGAGCCCGGCGAACCAGCCTCGCCGGCTCACGGCGGAGGCGGCTCGAAGCCGGCCGCGCGCAGCTCGGACGCGCCGCGCCCGTGAAGCAGTCCGTCGATGAACGCTCGCGCCCGCGAGGTGTGGTCGCTGCCGCGCACGACCGCGGCCTCGTAGACGACGCGCGGCTGCAACGCGGCCGGAAGGTCGATCGCCCGCAGCGCGCCCTTCGTCGCGCGGACGTCGGTGATGTAGACGAAGCCGCCGTCCACGGCGCCCTGCGTGAGCTTTCCCACGATCCCGGTCACGTCCGGCTCGCGCGAGCGCACGTTGGCCAGCACGAGCGCGCGCTCACTCGGGTCCAGCCGGGCGAGCACCTGATCGGTGTAGGAGCCGATCGGCACGGTCGCTGATCCGATCGCGAGCCGCCGCCCGCGCCGCTCGAGGTCGCGCAGCCCCCGGGCCGAGGAGCCGGCGGGGACCGCCAGCACCAGGCGGTTGCGCGCGAACGGCACCGGCCGCTCGACGAGATGCTGCGCGTACAGGGCGTCGGGAAGCTTCGCGTTGGCGGCCGCGTAGACGTCGAAGCGCGCGCCCTGTCGGATCTGGGCCGCGAGCACGTCCGAGCCGCCGAACGACAGGCGCACGTGCGCGGCGCTGAAGGTGGCCGCGTAGGCGGTCAAGGCCGACTTCAGCGACGCCGCCGCCGAGACCTTCAGGTCGGGGGTGGCGCCGCCGCCACCACCACCGCCGCAGCCCGCCAGCGTGAGCACCGCGGCCAGCGCGGCGAGCGGGGCACGAACCCTCACGCTCCGCGCTCCACCATGACCGAGGTCGCCTTGACCGTCGCGGTCGCCTGGACGCCGGGCGCCAGCCCGAGCTCGCTGACCGCGTCGCGCGTGATCGCCGCGGTGATGCGATGCGGCCCGGCCTCGATCTCGACCAGCGCCATCACGCCGTCGCTCTCGACCGAGCGCACGACGCCGGGGAAGCGGTTGCGGGCCGAGAGCGGCGCGCCGGCCGGCTTGCGCCGGGGCCCCCGCGCGAGGCGCTCGACCTCACGCCGGGGGACGCGTCTGCGGTTGGCGGCGTCACGGCGCGTGCGCAGCTTTCCCGCGCGGTCCCAGCGGCGCAACGTGTCGGCGGAGACGCCGATCGCCCTGGCCGCCTCGCCGATGCTGAGGTCGGTCGCTGGCATCTGCCTAAGCATTGCATAGGCAGAGTCGTCGGTCCTCAGTCGTCAGTCGTCAGTTGCGAGGTTCGGGCCCAGCTTCTGACGACTGACGTCTGACGACTGACGACTCGCGCCGACGACCGCGCAGCGGTATACCTCGGCGTATGGCCGTGAGGGTCGAGGGAATGCACGCCGTTCTAGAGCGCGACGGCGAGCGCGACGAGGTGGCGGTCGAGGAGCCGCTGGAGATCCGGGTCGACGGCCGGCCGCTGGCGATCACCATGCGGACTCCGGGGCACGACGAGGAGCTGGCGGCGGGCTTCCTGTTCGGGGAGGGTCTGCTCGACGGGCCCCCGGCCTTCCGGCCCGACCCCGAACTGGCGGCCAACCGCGTCGACGTCGCCGGCCCGCTGCGCCGCGATCCCGGCGCGCGGCGCTTCTACACCACCTCGTCGTGCGGCGTGTGCGGGAAGGGGGCGCTCGAGGAGGTGGCCGTCGCAGCGCCGGCGGCGTCCGCGGGCCCCGCGGTGACCCGCGCGCTCCTGGCCGCGCTACCGGGCCGGCTGCGCCAGCCGGAGTTCGCGCGCACCGGCGGACTGCACGCCACCGGGCTGTTCGACGCCGCGGGCACTCTCGTCGTCGTCCGCGAGGACGTCGGGCGCCACAACGCGATGGACAAGGTCGTCGGCCGGGCGCTGCTCGACGGGGGCCTGCCGCTGGCCGGGCACCTGCTCTGCGTGTCCGGGCGGCTGTCCTTCGAGCTCGTGCAGAAGGCGGCCGTGGCCGGCGCCCCGGTGCTGGTCGGCGTCGGGGCGCCGACGTCGCTCGCCGTCGCGCTGGCGGCCGACCGCGGCCTCACCCTGGCGGGCTTCGCGCGCGGGGATCGTGTCAATGTCTACGCCGGGCCCGAGCGCGTGTCTGACGCGCCCGGCCGCGGGTAGAACGCAGCCGATGGCGAGCGACCGGCTCTGGAACCGGTGGGCGCTGGTGCGCCAGCTGCGCGGCGATGACCCGCTGGCGCTCGGCCGGGCCGCGCGCTCGCCGCGGTCGGAGCGTCTGGCGCCCCGCACGGCCACCGCGGACCGCGTGGTCCCGTCGGTGTGCCCGTATTGCGCGGTCGGCTGCGGCCAGCGCGTCTACGTCAAGGACGAGCGCATCGTCCAGATCGAGGGAGACCCCGACAGCCCGATCTCCCGGGGGCGGCTGTGCCCGAAGGGGTCGGCCACCAAGCAGCTGGTCACCAACCCCGGCCGGCTGAGCAAGGTGCGCTACCGCCCGCCCCACGCCACGGCGTGGCAGGACCTCGACCTCGACGATGCGATGGACATGATCGCCGACCGCGTCATCGAGACCCGCTCGCGCACATGGGAGGAGCTCGACGAGCAGGGCGCCGTGCTCAATCGCACCCTCGGCTTCGGCCACCTGGGCGGGGCCACCCTCGACAACGAGGAGAACTACCTCATCAAGAAGTCGTTCACCGCGATGGGTGCCGTGCAGATCGAGAACCAGGCCCGCATATGACACAGCTCGTCGGTCCCCAGTCTGGGGACCTCGTTCGGTCGCGGCGGCGCCACCACGTTCCAGCAGGACCTGCAGAACTCCGACTGCATCGTGATCATGGGCTCGAACATGGCCGAGTGCCATCCCGTCGGGTTCCAATGGGTGGTCGAGGCCAAGCAGCGCGGCGCGAAGGTCATCCACGTGGACCCGCGCTTCACGCGGACCAGTGCGCTCGCGGACGTGCATGTGCCGCTGCGCGCGGGCAGCGACATCGCCTTCCTCGGCGGCATCGTCAACTACATCCTCACCCACGGGCGCGAGTTCCGCGAGTACGTCGTGGCGTACACGAACGCGGCGACGATCGTCAACGAGGACTTCCGCGACACCGAAGACCTCGACGGGCTGTTCAGCGCGATGGAGACCTGGTCGTACGAGGGGAGCGGCGAATCGCATCACTCGAACGAGGGCGAGGAAGGTCACGAAGGGCACGCTGCGCAGATCCCTGGCGCGATGGATCC
>JAWVFS010000062.1:0-2842 GCA_033855795.1 Solirubrobacteraceae bacterium
AGCGTCGGGAGGAACAGCGTGAACAGGTCTCCGAGCGCGCTGAACGTGTCGAAGAGCGCGACCTTGGTGCCGCCGAGCCTGAGCAGCAGGTTCATCGCGACCAGCAGCCCGAACAGGCTCAGCAGCAGCCAGAACAGGCGCCGGAACCTCGTGCGCCAGTACCAGACCCGCCGGCGCGCCACGATGTCCTCCTCGAGGAGCTCGGACTGCGCGCCGTAGAGGTTCGGCGCCGGGATCAACTTGTGGCTGATGACGTCGACCGCGCCGCGGAAGGCGATGACGCCGACGAACGTGGCGATCAGCGCCCAGTACCAGTCCCAGTGGTTGGCCTTCCAGAAGACGAGGAACCACGCCGGACTCGTCAGCACGGCCACGGCGGTGGCCGCCCGCGTCAGCTTGCGCCACTCGTAGGCGAGGGCGGTTGCCTCCTGGCTCATCCTCGGCTTGAGGCTGGGCGGTGAGTCCTCTGCGTAGGACATTCGGAAAGGGTACTGCGGTGCGGCCCGCTGTCACGCACCAAGCGACGGCTTGACGCCCTCACATGGTGCCACGATGATCCCGCGGGAGGTAAGGCCCAGGTGAACGTCCCGACAACCGCCCCCGACGTGCCCGTGCTGCCGCTCGTGCCGCCGCACGAGGAGACGCTCCTGCGCGAGGCCGTCTCGGGCATCGCCGCGGGCTTCGGGCCCGCGTACATCCGCGACAGGATCGAGGCGAACGAGCCGCCGACCGAGCTCTGGAACGCCCTGGCCGAGCGCGGCTACCTCGGGGTCAACATCCCCGAGTCCTACGACGGCGGCGGGCGTGGGATGACCGAGCTGGCGGCGGTGGGGGAGGAACTGGCCAAGGCCGGCTGCCCGCTCCTGCTCCTCCTCGTCTCGCCCGCGATAGCGGGCAGCGTGCTGGCGCGCCACGGTACGCCCGAGCAGAAGGAGCGCTGGCTGCGGGGGATCGGCCGCGGCGACCTGCGGGTCGCCTTCGCGATCACCGAGCCCGACGCCGGTACCAACACGCACAACCTCTCCACCCGGGCCGAGCGGCGAAACGGCTCGTACGTGCTGCGCGGAACGAAGACCTTCATCTCGGGCGTGGAGGACGCCCACGCTCTGCTGGTCGTGGCGCGAACCGGGACCAACGAGGAGAGCGGGCGCGGGCTGCTGTCGCTGTTCGTGGTGGACGCCGACGCTCCCGGCCTGGAGCGCCAGGTCGTGCCCACGGCCGCGCGCAACGCCGACCGGCAGTGGCAGCTGTTCTTCGACGACGTGGAGGTCGACGCGGACCGCCTCGTCGGGCCCGAGCACGCGGGGCTCGCCGTGGTCTTCGACGGGCTCAACCCCGAGCGGATCATGACCGCGGCCCTGGCCATCGGCGCCGCGCGGCGGGCGCTCGAGCAGGCGGCCGAGTACGCCCGCGAGCGGGTGGTGTGGAACGCGCCGATCGGTTCGCACCAGGGGATCTCGCACCCGCTGGCCGAGGCGAAGATCGAGCTCGAGCTGGCCGCGCTGATGAACCGCAAGGCGTGCGCGCTCTACGACGCCGGTGCCAAGGGGGCCGGGGAGGCCTCCAACATGGCGAAGTACGCGGCCGTGGAGGCGGCGATCCACAGCGTAGACCAGGCGATCCAGACCCACGGCGGCAACGGGGTCGCGCTCGAGTATGGCCTGACCGACATGTGGTGGGGGATCCGGACGATGCGGATCGCGCCCGTGTCGCGGGAGATGATCCTCAACTACGTGGCCGAGCACTCGCTCGGGCTGCCCCGGTCGTACTAACGGGTCGCTAGTCGCTAGTCGCTAGAACGCGGGCACGAGCCCTCGCAACTGACGACTGACGACTGACGACTGACGACTGACGACTCGGGCGCTAGCCAGTGAAGGACAGATACCAAGTACCGCGATTGACCTTCTTCAGGCCGCCCATGTCCTGGCTGGTGTAGGTCGCGTTGACCAGGACCCGGCCGTGGCGCTTGATCTGGTTGAGCATCCAGCGCGGCACCTGGGTGCGCACGCGCGGGTTGTCGTAGTGGGCGATGATGTAGACGGCTCGCCCGATCAACCGCCCGCCCGTGGTGCGCAGCACCACGTCGCCCTGGCAGACCCGGAAGGTCAGGTAGGGGCAGGTGGTCCGCAGGTAGGCGAAGCCCGAGTGGGTGACCTTCGCGGCGTGGTTGTTGTTGCGCCCGCAGCCGAAGTTGTGCTCGCGCGTGACGCGCTCGTAGCACGGCATCGCGCCGCGGAAGGTGCGGATGCGCCCGATCTTGCCGCCCTCGGTGTACCAGACGTTCCCGTCCGGGCCGATGGTGACGCCGCCCGGTCGCGCGTGCGTGTTGAACAGGCGCTGGTCGCCGAGCGGCACGGCGGGGATGTGGAACCAGCAGGCGGCCGTGGTCTGGCCGGCGCAGCTCCATTGCCGGGGCTTGGCCGGCCCGAAGGATTGGGTGCTCAGCCGGGTGATCCAGTTGAGGCGCCCCGAGTCGGTGGCCGTGGAGACCCACACGTTCGCGCTGCCGGGGCCGCGCACGAGGTCCAGCGCCCGGCCGCTGAGGCCGAAACTCCGCAGCGCGCCGCCGGCGGGGTCGTAGCGGCCCACCGAGGAGCCCGCTGCTTGGAAGCGATCGCCGCCGGCGGAGAACCAGATGGTCCCGTCGGCCGCCGTGGTGATGCCACCGTCGGCGGGGAGACTGCCCGGCAGCGAGACGCGAGTGACTTCGCCCGCGGGGGTGACGCGAGTGAGGTGTGAGCCTGCTGCGATCCACATCGCTCCGTCGCGGCCGGCCGTGATGCCGTAGCTGTCACTGCCGTTGTCGAGCGCGCCGATGACGCGGCTGGCCGTGGCATTCAGA
>JAWVFS010000063.1:0-2721 GCA_033855795.1 Solirubrobacteraceae bacterium
ACCGGCGGCCGGGCGAGCGAGGACTCGCGCGCCGCCGCCCACCTCCTCGAGGGGTGGTTGGCGCGCGCGGGCGGGGCGGGCGGCCCGGAAGAGGCGTCATAACAGCGCCCGGTGGGTAATCTTCCCGCGTGATGCGCCGGCGAGGAGGCGTACGCCGGTCCAGCGGCCCGGCGCTCGCAGCGAACCCGGCCGCCTGATGGGATGACTCTGTTCGACCGAAAGCCGATGTCGCGCGAGCGCACGCAGGAGGACCGCGAGCGCGCTCGTGCCGAGCGCGAGGCGCGGCGCGCCGCGCGCGACGGCCGGGCGCCCGCCGCCGCCGACCCCACCGTCGAGCCGCCCGCGCCGTTCGGCGTCGAGACCGCCGAGGAGCCGGCGGCCCCCGCGCCACCCCCGCCGCCCCGCCACCCGCCCGAGCCGGTGCCCACGCCTGCGGCCGTTCCCGAGCCCGAGCCGGAGCCCGAGCCCGAGCCCGAGCCGGAGCCGGCGCCCGAGCCGGCGCCCCGCTTCGAGCGCGAGCTCGAGCCGGCGGCGGTCGCGATGCCCGGCTCGCAGGCGGCGCCCATGCGGACGCAGCCGGCGCCGCGGCAGCCGCTGCCCGCCCGCCCGTCCTTCATCGACGAGCCGGCGCCGGAGGACTGGTCCCCGCTCGACGACCACGAGGTCGCGGCGCTCGACGGGCATCAGGACTCAGAGCCGGCGGACGGTCGGCGCTGGCGCCCACGCCTGCGCTCCGAACGTCCGCCGCGCGAGCCGCGCGCCCCGCGCTCCGGCGGGTCCCGCCGCGGGCCGCGCCGCTGGATTCCGCTCGCCATCCTGGCCGCCCTCGTCATCGCGCTCGCGTGGTTCGCGATCTCACTCTTCCAGCCGTTCCACGGCGAGGGCAGCGGCGCGGTCGACGTGCGGATCCCCGCCAACAGCGGCGTCTCCGCGGTCGCTGACGTGCTCGAGCGCCGCGGCGTGATCTCCTCGAGCTTCTTCTTCGGCCTGCGCGTGCGGCTCAGCGGCCACAGCGGCGACCTGCATCCGGGCGTCTACTCCCTCAAGCGCGACATGAGCTTCGGCGCGGTCATCGACGCGCTGGTCAAGGGCCCGTCCGCGGCGAAGACGATCGACGTCACGATTCCGCCCGGCCGCGCGATCCGCCAGACCTCCGCGCGCCTGCAGGCGGCGCACATCCCTCTGCGGGGCTCCTACCTGGCCGCCGCACGGCGCTCGCCGGTGCTCAACCCGGTGAGCTACGGCGCGCCGCGTTCGACGCCCAACCTCGAGGGCTTCCTCTTCCCCGACACCTACCAGATCCGCGTGGGTTCGCCCGCCTCGGACCTCGTGGCCCGCCAGCTCCAGGCCTTCAAGCAGAAGTTCGCCAAGGTGGATCTGCGCGCGGCCAAGAGCAAGAACCTGAGCGCCTACGACGTGCTCATCATCGCGTCGATGATCGAGCGCGAGGCCGACCTCGACCGCGAGCGGCCGATGATCGCGCGGGTGATCTACAACCGGCTCAAGCAGGGCATCCCGCTGGGGATCGACGCCACGACGCGCTACGAGCTCAACGACTTCACCCGGCCGCTGACGGCTTCGGACTTCGCCCGCAATACGCCGTACAACACGCGCCTGAACAAGGACCTTCCGCCGACGCCGATCGGCAACCCCGGCCTGGCGTCGATCCAGGCCGCCGCCCACCCGGTGAACGGGAAGCTCCTCTACTACGTCGTCAAGCCCGGCGCCTGCGGTGAGCACGCGTTCTCCACGACCTACGCGCAGTTCCTCAAGGACGCCCAGCGGTACAGCAACGCCCGCGCGGCGAAGGGCGGCAATTCGCCCACGTCGTGCCACTGACCGGCGTCCTGGGCTGGCCCGTCGCCCACAGCCGTTCCCCGGCCATGCACGAGGCGGCGTTCGCCGAGCTCGGCCTCGAGGGGTGGCGCTACCAGCGACTGCCCGTGCCCCCCGCCCTGTTCGCCGAGACCGCTCGGGCGCTCGGGGGGGCCGGGTTCGCCGGCGCGAACGTGACGATCCCCCACAAGGAGGCCGCGCTCGCACTGGCCGACGAGGCGGGGGAGGAGGCGGCCGCGATCGGCGCCGCGAACACGCTCACATACACCGACGGCCGCATCCGCGCGGACAACACGGACGCACCGGGCCTGCTGGCGGCCATCGGCGAGCCCGTCGAGGGCCGCACCGCGTTGGTGCTGGGCGCGGGCGGCAGCGCGCGGGCGGCGGTGTGGGCGCTGCTGCGCGCCGGAGTGCGCGACGTGATGGTCTGGAACCGAACGCCCGCGCGGGCCGAGGCCCTGTGTGCCGACCTGGGCGGCCGTCCGGTCATCGAATCCGAGCCCGCCGACCTGCTCCTGAATTGCACCTCGGTGGGCCTGGACGCATCCGATGAAACGTTCAAGGAGCTTCCGATCACCGCCGATGGCGTTGGTGACTATTGCGCCTTGATCGATTTGGTCTACACGGAAAGCGCCACGACCCTCGCGAGGGCCGCGACGAGCAGCGGCGTGAAGACGGTGGACGGACTGGAGGTCCTGGTCCACCAGGGGGCCCTGTCCCTGGAGCGCTGGACCCGCCGGACGGCGCCGATCGAGACGATGCGTCGCGCCGCCCGCCGGCCGAGCCCGCGGTAACCCCGCCCGCGCCGGAACCACCGGCGCCCGAGCCAGAGCCCGACCTCGAGCCCGAGCCAGAGCCCGCTCCCGAGCCTCGGCGCGACCCGCC
>JAWVFS010000064.1:0-7477 GCA_033855795.1 Solirubrobacteraceae bacterium
CCCACCGGTCGGCGAGGCGGCGTTGCGGGCGCTGCGCGCCGGGGTCGAGCTCGAGGACGGCCTGACGGCCCCGGCGGACGTGCGCCGCCTGGCTCGAGACGCGCTCGAGCTGACGATCCACGAAGGCCGCAAGCGCCAGGTCCGGCGGATGTGCGACGCGGTCGGCCATCCCGTGAGGGCGCTCGAACGCGTCCGGTTCGGCCCGCTCGAGCTCGGGGCGCTGGCGCCCGGAGCCCACCGCCGGCTGGCCGCGGCCGAGGTCGAGCAGCTGCGGCGGGCGGCCGGGTCCGCGCCCTGACAAACAACCGGCCGGCGGATTCGGGGCCCCGCCACTGGGCACAGCGTGGGTTACCCCATCCGGGGCGACCACGGGAGAGGAGGTTGCGGTGCCCGAAAGATTGGACAACGGTGGTTCTGCGTCCGAGGCGTCCGTCGGCGACCTGGTCAAGACGCTGTCCGAGCAGACGGCTCGACTGGCGCGGCAGGAGGTCGAGCTCGCGAAGTCCGAGCTGACCGTCAAGGGCCGGCGCGCGGGGATCGGCGCGGGCATGTTCGGCGGGGCCGGCCTTTTGGGCCTCTACGCGGTGGGTGCCCTGGTGGCGGCGGCGATCCTCGGCCTGTCGACCGCGGTCACCGCGTGGTTGGCGGCGCTGATCGTGGCGGTCGTGCTCGGCGCGACCGCCGGCGTGCTGGCGCTGACCGGGAAGTCCAAGGTCGAGCAGGCCACGCCCCCGGTCCCAGAACAGGCTACGGAGAGCGTGAAGGAGGACGTGCAATGGGCAAAGACCCGAGCGAAGGACGCCCGCCGGTGAGCGAGAGCGAACGCGGGCCGGAGGAGATCCGCGAGGACATCGAGGCCACGCGGCGCGACATGGGCGACACCGTCGGAGAGCTGGCGGAGAAGACCGACGTCAAGGCGCAGGCGAAGCGCAAGCTCTACGACGTCAAGCAGTCGGCGACGGGCAAGAAGGACGAAGTGCTCGGCAGGACGCGTGAAGCCTCACCCGACGCCGCCGTCTCGGCCGGCGAGCGGGTTTCGCGCGCGGCGAGCGAGCATCGCGTTCCGCTGGTCGTCGTGGGAGCGCTCGCGGCAGGCTTCGTCACCGGCCGGCTGACCAGGCGCTAGCCGATGGCCGAGACGACACAACGGCGTGACGAGCAGCGCGAGGCCGAAGGGGAGGAGACCCGTGACCCCAAGCGTCTCAGAGACCTGCCCGCGCGGGGATGGGGAAGCGTGTTCCGTCGGACGGTCCGCGAGTTTCGCGAGGACAACCTGACGGACTGGGCCGCCGCGCTCACCTACTACGCGGTCCTGGCGATCTTCCCCGCGATCATCGCGCTGGTGTCCATCCTCGGCCTGGTCGGCAGCTCCGCGACCCAGCCCCTGCTCGACAACCTCGGCAAGCTGGCGCCCGGCCCGGCGAAGGACATCTTCACGAGCGCCATCAAGAACCTCCAGCAGAACCGCGGCGGCGCCGGCATCATCTTCATCCTCGGCCTGGCGGGGGCGCTGTGGTCGGCCTCGGGCTACGTCGCGGCATTCATGCGCGCGTCGAACGCGATCTACGACGTCGGCGAGGGGCGTCCGATCTGGAAGACCGTGCCGGTGCGGGTGGGCGTGACCGTGGTCCTCGTCGTGCTGTTGGCCATCAGCGCTCTGGCGGTGGCCCTGACCGGAGGGCTGGCCAAGCAGGTCGGCGACCTGGTCGGAGTGGGGAACAGCGCGATCAGCGTCTGGGACATCGCGAAGTGGCCGGCATTGCTGCTGGTGGTCGGTTTCATGTTCGCGATCCTCTACTGGGCCTCCCCGAACGTGAAGCAGCCGGGGTTTCGCTGGATCACCCCGGGCGGGCTGCTGGCCGTCGTCATCACCCTCGTGGCCTCTGCGGGGTTCGCCCTCTACGTCGCCAACTTCGGCTCCTACAACAAGACCTACGGCGCACTGGCCGGCGTGATCGTCTTCCTCGTGTGGCTGTGGATCGCCAACATCGCCGTCCTGCTGGGCGCGGAGTTCAACGCGGAGCTCGAGCGGGGCCGGCGGATCGAGGGGGGCCATCCCGAGGACGACGAGCCGTTCGTCGAGCCGCGCGACACGCGGAAGCTCGACTGATCTCCGCCACTGGATAGCCTCCCGGCCGCCATGCGGCTGTTCGCAATCCGGGGCGCCACGAGCGTCGAGCGCAACGATGCCGAGTCCATCCTCGCCGCGACCGAGGAGCTCGTGCGGGAGGTCATGGCGCGGAACGACCTGGCCGCCGAGGACATGGTGTCCTGCATCTTCACGGCGACGGACGACCTCGACGCCGAGTTCCCGGCGGTCGCGGCGCGCCGGTTGGGCCTGGACAGCGTGCCCCTGCTGTGCTCGCGGGAGATCCCGGTCCCGGGGGCGCTGCCGCGGGTGATCCGCCTGCTCCTGCACTACCACGCCGGCGAGGGCCACGAGCCCGCCCACGTGTACCTCGGCGAGGCGCGCGCGCTGCGGGCAGACCTCGACGCCGCTCAGTAGGGTCACAGACATGGCCGACGAGGTGCACGACGTGATCGAGGGCGATGGCTACGCGGTCGCGCACATCGACGCGATGGGCGACGAATACGGCTTCCGCAAGGTTCGCCGGGCGGTCGGCGTGACGGAGTTCGGCGTCAACGCCGTCGTCATGCCGCCGGACTACGGCGGAGGTGGCCACTACCACGACGACCAGCAGGAGCTGTACTTCGTGCATCGCGGGACGGTGGAGTTCGAGTTCGGCGACGGCAGCACGCACCTTCTCGGCCCGGGCGCGGTGGCGCGCGTGGACGCGGCCACGGTGCGCCGGTTCCGCAATGTCGGCGACGACGACGCCGTGTACCTCATCGTCGGTGCCAAGGGCGGCTACGTCGGACGCGACGCGCACCTGCCTCCGGGCGAGGAGCGCGTCACCGGACCGTCACAATAGGGCCCGTGGCCCTCGAGTTCGCCCGGCGCATCCGCGACATCCCGGTCTACCCGGCCGCGGACGGCTACGCGCTGCCAGACGAGGTGGCGATGCTCGCCTCCAACGAGTCGCCGTACCCGCCTCTGCCCGAGGTGGTGGAGGCGGTCCAGCGCGTGCTGTCGGGTGTCAACCGCTACCCCGACCCCACGAACGCCAAGCTCCGGGGCCGCCTGTCGCGGGCCTACGGCGTGGCCGCCAACCGGATCGCGGTCGGCAACGGCTCGTGCGACATCCTGCTCGCGGCCGCCGACGCGCTGCTCGAGCCCGGCGCCGAGGTCGTGTACGCGTGGCCGTCATTCAGCGTCTACCCGCACCTGGCGGCGGCGACCGGGGCCACCGCGGTCACCGTGCCGCTCGACGACGAGGACCGCCACGACCTGCCGGCGATGGCGGACGCGGTGACGGTGGCCACCCGGCTCGTGATCGTCTGCAACCCCAACAACCCCACGAGCACCGCGGTTCCGGCGCAGAGGATCGTGGAGCTGCTCGACGCCGTCCCGCGGCACGTGTGCGTGAGCGTCGACGAGGCCTACTGCGAGTTCAACGTGCTCGGGCACCCCGACGCGTCGCTCGACCTGCTCGACGCGCACCCCAACCTGGTGCTGTTGCGCACCTTCTCCAAGGTGCACGGCCTGTGCGGGCTGAGGGTCGGCTTCGCGCTGTGCGGCGCCGAGGAGTTCCGCCTCGCCGTGGACCAGGTGCGCCAGCCGTTCTTCTGCAACGCGGCGGCGCAGGCGGCGGCCGTCGAGGCGCTCGAGCACGGCGACGAGGTGACGCGCCGCGTGGAGCGCGCGGTGGCCGGGCGTCTGCAGCTCGAGGAGGGCCTGCGCGATCTCGGACTCCCGGTCGCGAACTCACAGGCGAACTTCGTGTGGACCCAACTCCCCGAGGACGCCGAGGAGGCCGACGTGGTGCGTGGCCTGGCCGAGCGCGGGGTGCTGGTGCGCGCTGGCGGCGCGCTGGGACGCGAGGGCGCGCTGCGCGTGACGTGCGGGGCCCCCGACGAGAACGACCGGTTCCTCACCGCACTGGCGGAAATCGTCAGCGGCTAGGCAACCCCGCGGGCGTCTGCTACAAAGCATGGAGTCGCATGCACGACCGCCGCTCCGATACCGCTTCTGATCATCACGCCGCCCCGTGCGGCGCGCGGTTCGACGGCTACTTTCACACCTACGCCTGGCGATTTAGCTAGGCGCTCGGCCGACCGTAAAGGTCGACCGCTTCACGGGTCCGTCAGGGCCGGGCGCCGTTCCCAGGGGCTTCACCGCCCCCGCGCAGCAGTCTCGTAGAGTTTCCAGGGAATTTTCGAAAGGACCAGGCATGATGATCGTGATGAAAGCGGAGGCGACGCCGGAGGAGATACGGGCGGTCGTCGAGCGCGTGGAGAGCGCCGGCGCCAGGGCGCATGTCTCCGAGGGCGAAGAGGTGACCGTGATCGGCGCGGTCGGCGACCGCGAGCACGTCCAGCGACTCGGGCTGGAGGGACATTCGGGGGTGGAGCAGGTCATCCCGATCCTCAAGCCCTACAAGCTCGCGTCGAGCCAGTTCGCGCGGGGTGAGCGCACGGTGCTCGACATCGGCGGGCGCAAGGTGGGCGGCGAGCACTTCGCGTTCATCGCCGGCCCGTGCACCGTCGAAACGCTCGATCAGACCGTGACCACCGCGCGGGCGGTGCGCGACGCGGGCGCCTCGCTGTTCCGCGGTGGCGCGTACAAACCGCGCACGTCGCCGTACTCCTTCCAGGGTCTCGGGCAGGAGGGCCTCCAACTGCTCGCCGCGGCCAAGGCCGAGAGCGGGCTCCCGGTGGTCACCGAGTGCATGGACGCGAGGGACCTCGAGGCCGTACTCGAGGTGGCCGACGTGCTCCAGGTGGGGGCGCGGAACATGCAGAACTACCCGCTGCTCACGGAGATCGGCCGGTCGGGCCGGCCCGTGCTGCTCAAGCGGGGCCTGTCCTCGACGCTGGAGGAGCTCCTGATGTCGGCGGAGTACATCCTCAAGGAGGGCAACGAGGACGTGATGCTGTGCGAGCGCGGCATCCGGACGTTCGAGACGGCCTACCGCTTCACGCTGGACCTGATGGCGATCCCCGCGCTCAAGGAGCTGACCCACCTGCCGGTGATCGTCGACCCGAGTCACGCGGCCGGGAAGCGGGATTTCGTCGAGCCGATGGCGCTCGCCGCCGCCGCGGCCGGGGCGGACGGCATCATCGTCGAGGTCCATTCGGAGCCCGACTCCGCGATCTGCGACGGCCCCCAGCAGCTGCGAGCCGAGGACTTCGCCGGCTTCCTGCGCCGGGTCGAGCGTGTCGCCGAGATCGCGGGCAAGGAGCTGGCCGCGGCCGTTTGAGGGTGCCGGATCGCAGCAGGCATCTCGATCACGTACGTGATCAACGCATCGACCAGGTCGTGCCGCTGGTGGCTCCGGCCCAGATCCTCGACGAGCTCCCGCTGACCGACGAGCAGGCCGCGGTGGTCCTGCGCGGCCGCTCGGGGGTGCACGCGATCCTCGACGGCACGGACGAGCGCCTGTTGGTGGTCGTGGGCCCCTGCAGCGTGCACGACATCGACGCCGCCCTGGACTACGCCCGCCGCCTGAGCGTCCAGGCGGAGGCGCTGCAGGACGACCTCTGCGTGACGATGCGCGTCTACTTCGAGAAGCCGCGCACGACCACCGGCTGGAAGGGCATGATCAACGACCCGCAGCTGGACGGGTCGCGAGACGTCAACGCCGGCCTGCACATGGCCCGAGGCCTGCTCCTGGAGGTTCTGGGCCTTGGCCTCCCGGTGGGCTGTGAGTTCCTGGACCCGATCACGCCCCAGTACATCTCCGACGCGGTCACCTGGGGCGCGATCGGCGCACGCACCACCGAGAGCCAGATCCACCGCCAGCTCGGGTCTGGCCTCTCGATGCCGGTCGGCTTCAAGAATCGCACCGACGGCAATGTCCAGGTGGCGGTGGACGCGGTGCGCGCGGCCGCCGTGTCTCATGCCTTCGCGGGGATCGACGTGACCGGCAGGCCGGCGATCCTCCACACGCGCGGCAACCCCGATTGCCACATCATCCTGCGCGGAGGCAGCGATGCGCCCAACTACGGCGCCGCGCCGGTGGCCGACGCGCTTTCCAAGCTGCGCGCCGCCGGCCTCCCCGAGCGCGTGGTCATCGACGTCTCCCACGACAACAGCGGCAAGGACCCCGACCGCCAGCCCGTTGTGGCGGACGACGTGGCGCGGCAGATCGCGGACGGCAGCGATGCGGTCGTTGGCGTCATGCTCGAGTCGTTCCTCGTCGCCGGACGCCAGGACCTCGACTCCGGCACGCCGCTCACGTACGGTCAGTCGATCACCGACGCCTGCATGGACTGGGAGGCCACCGTCGGAGTGCTCGACCGCCTTGCCGGCGCGGTCAGAGCGCGTCGCGACCGCGCATGACGATCGCCGTCATCGGCGTGGGGCTGATCGGCGGCTCCGTCGGGCTGGCCGCGCGCGAGCGCCTCGGCGCGACAGTGCGCGGGTTCGACCCGGGCGACGGCGTTCTGGACGCCGCGATCGAGCGCGGCGCGGTGGACGAGGCCTGCGCGAGCCCCGCGGAGGCCGTCGCCGGCGCCGAGACCGTCTTCGTCGCGGTCCCGGTCGGCGCCGTGCCCGCCGTGGTGGGAGAGGCGCTGGCGGCTGCCGGCGCCGAGTGCGTGGTCTCCGACGTCGGATCGACCAAGCGCGACGTGGTGGCCGCGCATGACGATCCCCGCTTCGTCGGCGGCCATCCGCTGACCGGGGCGGAGACGGCCGGCGTCGAGCACGCGCGCGCGGACCTGTTCGACGGCGCCACCTGGTACCTGACGCCGACCGCGGCGACGTCGGGGATCCTCTACGAGCGTCTGCACCGCGCGATCGCCGGCCTGGGCGCGCATCCCGCCGCCATCGACGCGGCCACGCACGACCGGCTGCTCGCCAACGTCTCGCACCTGCCGCACGTGCTCGCCAACGTGCTCGTCTCCCAGGCCGCGCAGGCGCTGGCCCGGGACGATCGCCGCCGTCTGCTCGAGGCCGGCCTCGAGGGCGCCTCGGTCCACGAGCTGCGCCTGTCGGTGCCGAACCGCCCGGGTATCGTGGCCCAGGTGGCCCTGGCACTCGGAAAGGCAGGTGTGAACATCGCCGACATGGCGCTGGCTCCCGCTCCTGACATGCGCTCGGGGTCGATGACGCTGTGGATCGCGGGCGCCGGCGACGCCGACCGCGCGCAGCGCCTGATCGAGGACCTCGGCTTCCCGACGGCCGTCGTCGAAGGGTGAGCCGGTTCCATCCGGCGGGTCCGCTGCGCGGCACGCTGCGCCCGCCCGCCGACAAGTCGATCTCGCATCGCGCCGCCCTGTTCGGCGCGATGTCGGACACACCGGTCGCGATCCGCAACTACCTCTATGCGGACGACACGCTCTCGACGCTCGACGCGCTGCGGGCGCTGGGAGCCGCCGTCGACCAGCAGAGCGGCGAGCTGGTCATCCGCGG
>JAWVFS010000065.1:0-5786 GCA_033855795.1 Solirubrobacteraceae bacterium
CCGGTGGCGCGGGTGTCGAAACCGGGGGCGGCGCCCAGGCCGAAGGCGCCGACGTGCGCCAGGCCGCCGATCTGCGTCAACCGGCGCGTGCGGGCGTACGCCGCGGTCGTGGCCAGCGCAGTGGTCCGCTCGAACGGCGTGGGCGCCAACGCCTCCAGTCCGCGCCCGGCCTCGAAGGCGCGCACCGCCCGGTAGGCCGCACCGGGCGCAGCCGGGGTCCGGGGGCGGTGCGCGACCGTCTCCAGGATGGCCCCCAAGTACTCCGGGTAGCCGTCGATCTGGCCGTTGACCAGCGCCTGGTCGGCGGCCGCCTGGTTCGGCAGGTCCGGCTTGAGCCGAACCCGAAATCCCTTGGCCCGCAGCGCCTGCGTGTAGAGCTCGCCGAGGATTCGCTGCTCGGTGAAGCCCTGGCTGCCGATGACCACTGGCGGCCGCCCCGAGCCGGGGCCGTGCGGCGGCGTAGTGCTCGTCGAGGATCCGCCGCCGCAGCCCGCGGTCGCCGCGGCCAGTCCGGCGCCCAGCCCGGCGATCAATGGGAGGATGCGCCCCGGCACGAGGCGGCACCCTAGTGGAGCGTCCCGGTCAGCCGGCGTCGGCGCCCGCGGCCTGCAGGGCGTCGTTGGCGAACGGCGCGCAGTTGTAGTCGGCGTCCCGGAGGGCCGTGCCCTTGCCGAAGACCTCACCCGCGCCGCGCAGCAGCGAGCAGCGCACCCGCTCGCCCATCGTGTGCGAGACGTTGAAGGCGTAGTTGTCGTTGTCGACGGGGCTGATCAGCCCGGTCGGGTTGGTCGGCGACGGGAGCTCGTCGCCGCGCTGGGTGAAGAACGTGCGGCGGACCGGCTCCGGGTAGGCGGAGTACGGCGCGATCAGGTAGCCGAGCTGGTCGTCGGCCAGCCCGGCCGTCATGTAGCCGCGCATCCCGGGCGCCTGGACACGCACGGCGAGGGCGATCTGCGGATATGCCTCACCCGGGATGACGGACAGCAGCACGTCGCCGATCCGCAGACTCCCGGTCGTCGTCCCCAGCACGGTGCCGGTCAGCCAGGGCGGCGTGACCGAGCGGTTCAGCGGAGCGCCCGCGGCCTGCCCGGCATAGACGAGGCCGAGCAGGAACGGGCTCGAGGCGGCGTCCTGGATGAGGTAGGAGCGGGCGTCCACGAAGGGCGCGCCGCTGAGCGGGGCCGCCACGCGCGCCGCCGCCTCCGCGCGATCGACGACGCGCCCGGCGTAGTCGTCGAGCTTGCACAGCTGCAGCGCGTCGCCGGTCGCGCGCGTCGCGCAGCCGCGGTCGGCGGGCTGGGTGCGTCCGAGGGTCGCCACGACCGTCATTGCGTCGCCCCCGAAGCGGTCCTCGAGCAGCGGGTTGGCCGCCTGGGGCCAGTCGCCGGAGATCTTCGTGTTGTCCGAGCCGAGGACGGTCGCGTGCGAGGAGAAGTCGAGCATCGTGGCGAACGGCTGGCCGTCGTCGTCGCGGGCCTGGAGGACGCGGACCTCGGAGTCCATGGCCTTGTTCGCGGCGTCGTAGTCGAACTGGTTGGACTGCAGGTCGCGGCCGTCGACGGCGCCGTAGTAGAGCGTGCCGGGCCGGCGCTTGCGATAGGCGTCGAGGATCGCGCCGACCGTCTGGTTGAACATGAACTGGCGGAACTCGATCGGGACGCCACCCCACACGCCCATGGCGTCGGCGCCGCTGTGGCTGTGGTCGGACTGGACCACGACGTCCGAGGCCTTCAGCGCGCCGCCGCTCTGCGCCGCGACGGCCCGGCGGATGTCCACGAGTCCGTACGGGCCGTCCCGGTTGGCGGCGAACCATCCCTGCACCTCGATGTCGGCGATCGCGACGGTGCGGCCCCCGCCCGAGATCGCAATCGCCCGTACGCTGGGCCCGTGGCCCAGGATCCCGGTCGCCGGACGGCCCGTGTCGACCGGAGGCGAGCCGAGTCCGTAGCCGCCGAGGTACACCGGCTTGCCCTGGAACCGGCCGTCGGTGCCCGGGTTGATGAACCGGGCACCGATCCCCACGCTGTAGCCGCGGGCGCCCGGCCCGTTCCCCGCGACGATCACCTGGCCGTTGCGGCAGCCGAAGCGCACGGGCGGAAACGTGATCCCGGCCCTCCGCGTCTTCGACCCACGCGCGGGCGCTCGGGCGCCGCGCTGCAGCAGGCGCGAGCGCGACAGGGCGACGATCCGCGCCGTGCGGCAGTCCCCCAGGACGCGGCGGCCGGTCGCCGTCAGCGGCAGCCTGACCGTGCGCCGGCCCGCGTGGGTGAACCGGAACGTCCGCGCGCGCACCAGCGCGCGTCCGGGGCGCCGGCGCGCCGCGACGCTGCCGACGCGCACGTCGGCACTGACCTGGACGGTGACCGGGCGGCTCGCCCGCAGCAGGACGCGGAAGGCCCGCGCGCGGAGGATTGCCAGGCGCCCGTCCTGCACGATGTCCGCGCGCACGTACGACGGCCCGGCGCGCACGCCGGCCTGCGCCTCTCCCGAGACCGCCGCCATCGCTCCCACGACGACGAGCGCCACGGCCACACCCCTGCGACTCGTCATGGCCGCCGGACTATGGCAAACGCGGGCACCGACCGGCGCCGCTCTGACGGGTTCGCCTCATCTGAGCGGGGTATGACCGAGGTACGGACCGCCGGTCATGCGCCGACGGTCTTCTTCTTTCCCTCTGGGCGCTCCGTGTTCGCCGGTGCTCACCAGCGAACGTCAAGAAAAGGAGCTCCGACAGATGACGGATCCGAATACTCCGGAACGAACGACGGGCGGCCTGGCCGGAAAGGTCGCCGGCCGAGCGAAGGAGGCCGCCGGCTCGGTGCTCGGCGATGACCAGCTTGCGCGCGAAGGCCGCCTCCAGCAGGCCCAGAGCGAAGCCGAGAAGAAGGCGTCCAGCGAGGCCGGCGCGGCCCGGGCCCGCGAAGCCGAGGCTGAGCTGAAGGAGCAGAAGGCCGAGACGGAGGTGGAGCGCGAGCGCCTGCGCGCCGAGCTCGGAGCCAAGGAACGCGAGGAAGCCGCAGAGCGCGACGAGCATCAGGCGGCGCAGCAGGCCGACATGCACGCCCGCCAGGAGACGGCGGCTGCCGAGGCCGAGCGCCGGACCCGGAAGGCGGAAGCCGATCGAATCGAGGAGCAGGCCGAGGCCGAGCGCATCGCTGAGGCTCGCACGGCCGTGAAGTTGCAACAGGAGGCCCGCCGCGCCGAGGCGAAGGCTGACGCGATCGACCCCGAGGAGAACTAAGTGACGCTTCTGACGATTCCCAGAAAGGCCCTCGAGGGCTACATCAAGCTGGTCAGGCTGCCGGTCGACGGCATGCTTGCGCTGAGCGGAGGGGGTGACTCGGCGGCCGCCGTCAAGCTGGCGCTCGACCGGGTCGAAGCCACGGTCCGCGGAGCAGCGGGCGCAATGCTTGGCGACGATGTGCTCAGGGCGGACGCCCGGCGACGCAGTGACGCCGCGGACGAGCGCGGGCGCGCGCTGCGGCTGCGTGGCGAAGCCGAGCGTCGCGCGGAGCGCGCCGACGACCGCATCGCTGAGAAGGAGACCGAGGCCGATCGGCGGCGCGCTCGCGCGGCCGAGCACGCCCGGGTCAAGCGCGACCAGGCGCAGCGACGACGGGAGTCGACCAAGCGCAAGGCCGCTCGGAGCACGCAGCGGCGCAAGCAAACCGCAAACGAGGCAGCGGCTCGAGCCCAGGAGACGATCGAGGAGCGCGCCAAGCCCGATCGCTTGGAGCAACTCGACACCAAAGCCGAAGCACTCGAGCAAAGGGAGCTCGCCCTGACCGCCGCCGACGAGGCTCAACGGCTGCGGACAGCCGCGTCCAACGCCAAGGCCAACCGCAAGAACGGCGGCTGACCTAGGACTCAGCCCTCGTCGGCGTCGCGCTCCCGCCGCCCTGCGCGCTGGACTTCCTCCGCGCGCGTGCCGACGTCATCCGCGTCTCCGCGTTCGACCGCCTCGACATCGGAGTCATCCTTCGTCGCCTCATCGGCAGGATTACTCGGTGTCGGGGCGTCGTCCGAGGACTGCTGCCCGCGGGTGGGCCCCTCTCCTTCGTTGCCTTCGCCGCCCTGATCGGCCGCGTCCGGCGAATCGCCGGCGTCGCCCTTTCGCTTCTCGGTGTCTTCGGTCATTGCGTGCTCCTTCCGAGTGGTCGGACCCTCCGCATACCCAACGGTTCAGCCCCCAGCCGGCGGCGCTGACCGGCGCCGCTCAGGTGCCGGTCGAGCCGAAGCCGCCCTCGCCGCGGGTGGTCTCGGCCAGCTCGGCCACCTCGACGATGTCCGGTGCCTCGACCCGCGTGATGATGAGCTGGGCGATGCGGGCGCCGGCCTGGTAGCTGAAGTCCTCGCGGGGATCGGTGTTGAGCAGGAGCACGCGGACCTCGCCGCGGTAGCCCTGGTCGATCAGGCCGGGAGCGTTCACGAGGGCGATGCCGTGCTCGGCGGCGAGCCCGGAGCGCGGGAGGACCAGGCCGGCGTGGCGCTCGGGCAGCTCGATTGCGATGCCCGTTGCCACGGCCGCGCGCTCGCCCGCGGGGATGGTGCCCGCCTCGAGCGCGTAGAGGTCGAAGCCGGCGTCGCCGTCGTGCGCCCGGGTCGGCAGGCAGGCCCGCGAAGACAGGCGCCGGATCGCCAGCCTCATGCGCGACCGTTGACCGCGAAGCGCTCGAAGCGCGCGGCAGCCGTGGCCGGCAGGCGCGCGGTCACGTGCACGCCGTCGGCCGTGTCGTCGCGCTCGAGATCGGCCGCGAGGTCGTGTAGCTCGGCGATCCGGCCGCCCTCCTCGTAGGGGACCAGCAACTCGACCGGAGTCAGCGCGCGGCGGAATTCCCGTTCGACACCCTCGGCCAGCGATTCGAGGCCCTCCCCGGTCTCGGCGGAGAGCAGCAGGCCGCCCGGATGGCGGAACCCCAGCTCGCGGCGGCGGTCCGCGTCGATCAGGTCGGCCTTGTTGAGCACGAGCAGCCGCGGCGCCCCGCCGGCGTCGATCTCCTCGAGCACGTCTTCCACCGCCCGCACCATCTCGACCAGCTCCTCCTCGGGCACCGAGGCGTCGGCCACGTGGACGACGAGGTCGGCGAGCCGCGTCTCCTCGAGCGTTGCCCCGAAGGCGTCGACGAGCTGGTGGGGCAGCTTGCGGATGAAGCCGACCGTGTCGGTGACCAGGAAGGCGCGGCCGCCGATGCGCACCGTGCGGGTCGTCGGGTCCAGCGTGTGGAACAGGCGGTCGCGGACTCCGACGCGGCCGCCGCCCGCGCCCCCGAGCTCGGCGGTGAGCGCGTTGAGCAGCGTGGACTTGCCGGCGTTGGTGTAGCCGGCCAGAGCCACGCGCGGGAGCGCCGCGCGCTCACGCTCGGCGCGCATGACGCCCCGGCTCGAGCGCACGCGGGCCAGCTTGCGCCGCAGCGCGGAGATGCGGTCCCGCGCCAGGCGGCGGTCGGTCTCGATCTGCGTCTCCCCCGGGCCGCGCGTTCCGATACCGCCGTCGATGCGGCCGGCCCCCAGCCGTTCGAGGTGGGTCCAGAGACCGCGCATGCGCGCGAGGTTGTACTCCAGCTGTGCGAGCTCAACCTGCAGCTTGCCGTCGGCCGTATGGGCGTGGCCAGCGAAGATGTCGAGGATGACCGCGGTGCGGTCGATCACGGGGAGCCCGAGCGCCTCCTCGAGGTTGCGCTCCTGACGCGGGCTCAGCTCGTCGTCGCAGGCGACGACGTTGGCGTCCGCCCGTTTGAGCGTCGCCTTGAGCTCCTGCACCTTCCCCGGGCCCAGGTAGGTGTTCG
>JAWVFS010000066.1:0-2975 GCA_033855795.1 Solirubrobacteraceae bacterium
GAGACGACCAACGAGGAGCTGCAGTCGACCAACGAGGAGCTGGCCACAGTCAACGAACAGCTGCATGAGCGGACGACCGAGGCGGTCTCGGTGAACGCCTTTCTCGAGGGCATCCTCGCCACCCTGCCCTCCGGCGTGATCGTCGTCGACCGTGATCTGACGGTGCAGCTGTGGAACCACCAGTCCGAGGAGCTGTGGGGCCTGCGCGCCGACGAGGTCACCGGCAGACATCTCCTCAACCTCGACATCGGGCTGCCCGTGGACCAGCTCAAGGACCCCGTCCGCGCGTGCCTGTCAAACGGTGCGGCGGCGGCCCCCGTCGAGCTATCGGCGGTGAATCGGCGCGGCCGGGCGATCGACCTGCGCGTATCGTGCAGGCCGCTCCAGACCTCCAAGGGAGTGGGCGGCGTGATCGTGCTGCTCGACGCGATTCCGGACGGGGTGGACTGATGCCGTACCCTGGTTCCCAAGGGGCGTGATCGATCTGCCGGACCAGCCGGGGAACAGCCTAGAGGAGCAGGTCGGTCGCATGCGGTCGCAGCTCGAAACGATCGAACGCGAGCGCGGCGGCCACGCCGGATCGGCGGGCCTCAGCGAGAGCACCGAGAATCTCCGGGCGACGATCGAGGAGCTCTACATCGCCGAGGAGGAGCTGCGGCTGCAGCGCGACGAGCTGCTGGGCGCCCGGGCCGAGCTCGAGGACCAGCGGCGTCGATACGAGGAGCTCTTCCAACTCGCCCCCGACGCATACATCGTCACGAATCCCCTCGGCATCGTGCGCGAGGTCAACCGAGCCGCCGCGGCCCTGGTCGGCGTCGAGGCGCGCTTCCTCCTCGGCAAGCCGCTGATGACCTTCGTCGACAACCAGGACCGTCCGGACCTGCGGGCTCTGATCAATACGTTCGGCGCCGGATCCCAGATGGCCGACTGGTCGCTTCGCATCGTGCCCAGGAACGGCACCCCGATGGCCGTCTCGGCCAGCGCCTCGGCCGCCCGCGACGGCCGCGACGAGCTGGTGGGGATCCGCTGGATCTTCCGAGACGTGACCGTGCGCGAGCGCAGCGAACGCGCGCTGCTGACGCTCGCCGACCGCGGCCAGGCGATCTTCGACGCCGCGCCGATCGGGATCTGCCGGCTCGATGGCGAGGGGAGCATCGACGTCGTGAATGCCGCTGCGTCGCAGCTCCTGGGGCGATCCCCCGCGGACCTGCGCGGCCGGCAGCTCATCGACGTGTTCGTCGAGGGGCAGGCCGACACCGAGGTGACGGGCGACAGCCGCGTCCACCTCGAGCGTGCCTTGGGGGCGCTACGTCCCGGCGGGGGGCACTGGGACTACATGGAGCCGTCCGGGGGTCGGAGGCTCTCGCTCAGCTACGCGCTGGCGACGCTTGTCGAGGCCGGGAGCCCCGTGGGGTGCGTGGTCTCGTTCGTCGACACCACCGACCGCCGGCGGCTCGAGATCGACCTGCGCCGCCGCGCGGATCGCGACCCCCTGACCGATCTGCTCAATCGCAGCGCGTTCGAGCGCGAGCTCGAGCGCGAGCTGAGCCTGGCCTCGCGCTACCGGACACCGTGCGCGATGCTGGTACTCGACGTCGACAGCCTCAAGAGCGTCAACGACGTGCACGGGCACATGGCCGGCGACGCACTGCTGCGGGCGGTCGCCGCGGCGCTGCAGCAACGGCTGCGGGAGACTGACATCGCCGGCCGCCTCGGCGGCGACGAGTTCGGCGTCGTGCTTCCGCAGGCGGATGAGGCGGCGGCCCGCACCGTGGCGGGTGAGATCCTCGCGGCGGTTCGCGCTCACGAGATCACCCCGGCCGACGAAGGCGGGAGCGCCTCGGTCAGCGTCGGCGTGGCCATGGTGAAGATCCCCGGGCTGCGGACCAGCGACGTCTTCCGGTGCGCCGACGAGGCGATGTACCGCGGGAAGAACAGCGGCGGCGACCGCATGCTGGTCGTCGACGCCACGCTGTCCTGACCGGGCCGCGGCATATCTAGACTGCGCGGCTGATGGCCGAACGCCGCCTCGAGGGCCTCCAGCGGGTGCTGGGGGTCAACGCACTGTTCTCGACCGCCTACGGCAACGTGGGCTCGTCGATCTACTACGCGCTGGGACTGGTCGCCTCGTTCGCGCTCGGCCTGACTCCCGTGGTGTTCGTGATCACGGGCGTGATCTTCTATCTGACCGCGGCGACCTACTCCGAGGCGACGGCGATGTACCCCGAGGCGGGCGGCTCGTCCTCCTTCGCGCGCCACGCCTTCAACGAGTTCTGGTCCTTCTTCGCCGCCTGGGGCCAGATGCTCAACTACGTCATCACGATCTCCATCTCGGCGTTCTTCGTGCCCCACTACATCGGAGGGCTGTTCTGGGAGCCGCTGCGCAGTTCGCCGGGCGACATCCTCTTCGGCATCGGCGTCATCGCCGTGCTGTGCGCGATCAACGTGGTCGGCGTCAAGGAGGCGGCCGGCCTCAACATCTTCCTCGCCCTCGCCGACTTCATGACGCAGGTGCTGCTCGTGGTCATCGGCGGGGTCCTGGTGTTCTCGCCGGAGACGCTGATCGACAACGTCAATCTCGGCGTCGCCCCGACGTGGCACGACTTCCTGATCGCGATCCCGATCGGGATGATCGCCTACACCGGGATCGAGACGATCTCCAACATGGCCGAGGAGGCGAAGGAGGAGACGACGACGATCCCGGCGGCGATCAACCGCGTGGTGATCGCGGTGTTCGCGATCTACGCCCTGCTCCCCGCTGTCGCGCTCTCCGCGCTGCCGGTGTTCAAGGACACCGACGGCAAGTACAAGACGCTGCTCGGCGTGGGGGAGGACCAGGGCGGCTTCGCCGGCGACCCGATCCTCGGCGTCGTCAAGCAGATCCACCTCGGCCCACTTCAGGGCGCGGCCGAGATCTACGTCGGGCTGCTCGCGGCGACCATCCTCATCATCGCGACCAACGCGGGCATCATCGG
>JAWVFS010000067.1:0-9032 GCA_033855795.1 Solirubrobacteraceae bacterium
ATCGACTGGCCGAAGAGCTTCAGCCCGCCCTTCGACGCGCAGTAGTGCGAGAACTGCTTCCACGGGATCTGCTCGTGCACGCTGGTGATGTTCACGATCGCGCCGCGGACGCCGTCGCCGAGCATCATCCGCGCCGCCTCCCGCGCGCACAGGAACGACCCGATCAGGTTGACCCCGATGACGCGCTCGAACTCCTCCAGCGGCATGTCGACCAGCTCGTACGGCTTCTCGATGCCGGCGTTGTTGACGAGCAGGTCCACCCCGCCGAACGCCTCGCGCGCCTCGCCGAACGCCCGCTCGACGTCGTCCTCGCGCGAGACGTCCATCTGCACCGCGATCGCGCGGCCGCCGCCGCGCTCGATCTCCGCCGCCATCGCCTGTGCCGTGGCGCCATCGCCGACGTGGTTGATCGCCACGGCGGCGCCGTGAGCGGCGAGCTCGTATGCGATGCCCTGGCCGATGCCCGAGTCGGCCCCCGTGACGAGTGCCCGGCGACCGTTGAGCAGGCGGCAGTCCTCGGTGCGGGGAGCGAAGCTCGGGACGCCCATCGCCGCCAGGCTACCGGCCGCCCGCCGGGCCGGTGTGAAGAGGTCTTCGCCGTGACCGGCGACCCACTATGCTGGCCGACGCCGGCCGTCGCGGTGGCTGTCCCACGAGAAACCAGAGAGGGTTCGCCTTGGCCTATTTCAAAGACGATCAAGAGGTCTACGAGTACATCGGCAAGCTGTTCGAGAACCTGGCGGATGACGACGACCTCGGCCCGAAGTTCCGCAAGGCGAACACGATCGTTCAGTACCAGTACCGCAACCCCGAGTCCCAGATCACGGTCAAGATGCTCGAGGGCGAGGACGGGCAGGTGGACCTCGGCCCGACCGACCTGGAGCCGGAGGTCGTCATGACAATGGAGGCCGACACGGCCCACAAGTTCTGGCTCGGCAAGATCAACGTCACCGTCGCCCTCGCCCGCGGCCAGATGAAGGCGAAGGGCCCGGTCGCGAAGATCCTCAAGCTCGTCCCGTTGGTCAAGCCGGTGTTCCCCCGCTACAAGGCCCAGCTCGAGGAATCCGGGCGCGAGGACCTCGTCAACGTAAGCTAGTGATGGAGACCGGGACCGCGGGAGAGGCCTGGGCGGGCCCGCAGATGAGCGGGTTCAAGGACTTCTTCCAGTTCATCGCTCCGACCCGCGTCGTCGCCGGCCGGGGCCTGATCGAGGGCCTCGGCTTCGAGTTCTCCAAGGAGGGCGCAAAGCGCGTCCTGATCGTCACCGACGAGGTGATCCGCGGCACCGGCCTGGTCGACAAGGTGGAGGCGGGGGTCACCGACGGCGGGCTCGAGGTGGCCGGCGTGTTCGACGGTGTGCCCCAGGACTCCGACAGCGCCGCCGTCACGGGCGCCGCCGAAGCGGCGCACGAGCACGGGGCGGACGCGATCCTGGCCGTCGGCGGCGGGTCGGTGATGGACACGGCCAAGGCCGCCAACGTGATCTTCACCCACGGGGGCGAGCCGCGCGAATGGGAGGGGTACTTCGGGCTCCCCCGCGACGACGACGGCCTCGGACGCCCGCACGACCTGGCCCCGCTGGCCTGCCTCCCGACCACGGCCGGCACCGGGTCCGAGGTGTCGTTCGCGGCCGTTATCAAGGATCGCGACGAGCACATCAAGTTCCAGGTCGCCGACCTGCCCATGTACCCGCGCCTCGCGGTGCTCGACCCCGAGGCGACGCGGACGCTGCCGCCGCAGCTGGCGGCCGCGACCGGCATGGACGCGATGACGCACGCCATCGAGGGTCATGTCTCCTCGGAGTGGAATCCGCACGGCTCGGCCTACGCGCTGCAGGCCCTGCGGCTGATCCGCGACAACCTCGAGCAGGCCGTCGCCCATCCCGAGGACGACGATGCGCGCGGCAACATGCTGGTCGCCTCGAACCTGGCGATCCAGCCGACATCCTCGGGGGCCATCGGCATCACGCACTCGCTCTCGCACCCGTGCGGCGCGTACTACGACGTCCCGCACGGCGTCGCCAACGCGATCAACCTCCCCTGGGTGATCGAGTTCAACGCCGCGGGCGGGGAGCCGATCGCGGATCGCTACCGCGAGATCAACGAGCTCCTCGGCCTCGAGGTCGGCGGCCCGGGCGACCAGGTCGGCCACGCGCTGGCCGAGCACGTCCGCGAGGTCGTTCGGACGCTCGGCCTTCCCACTCGGCTGTCCGAGGTCGGCGTCCCGGAGGAGGGGATCCCTCAGCTCGTCGAGGGCGCCGAGGGCGACGGCTGCACCCTCGTCAATCCGCGGGAGACCACGGCCGACGACTTCGTCGAGCTGTACCGCAAGGCGATGTAGGTCGGCGCGTGCCGCTTCCCCCGCTGCTCTCGTCGTGGCCGCCGCCGGTGCAGTTCATCCTCGTGGTCGTGCTGCCCTGCGGCTTCGGGGCGCTCTGCGGCGTGCTCCTCGGCGCGTCGGAGGCGGCCTACCTCATCGCTTCGATCATCGGCGTCGCAGGCGGCTTCAACGCCGGGCTCGAGCATCCCGACGGCAGGTCTGGCGCGTTGCGCGGCGTCGCCGGTGGGACCCAGTTCGGCGCCTTCATCCTGATCGCGCACGAGCTCGAGGGTTCGCGCGCCAAGGCCGACCTTCCACACCCCGCGATCCTGCTCGTGATCGTCACGGCGGGGCTCGGCGCGCTGCTCGGCTACCTCGGCGGACGCACCCGCGCCCGCCGTATGCGGGGGGCAACGGCCGAGTCTTAGACTGCGGGCTTCGGGACGGCCCAACAGAGGAGACGGCGATGGCGATCGACACGGCGAGCGAGGTCAGGGACTACAAGAACTACGTCGGCGGGGAATGGGTGGAGGCGTCGAGCGGCGAGACGTTCGACATCGTCAACCCGGCCACCGAGGAGGTCATCGCCCGGGTCCCGAAGATGAGCCGCGAGGACGCGCAGGGCGCGATCCGCACGGCGCGCGAGACCTTCGACTCGGGGGTGTGGTCCGAGCTGGCGCCGGACGAGCGCTCCCGGATCATGCTCAGCGTCGTCGAGAAGTTCACCGAGCACGAGGACGAGCTGGCCGCGCTGGAGACGGCGCAGTCGGGAATGACGATCCGCTCAACCTCGACCGTGGTGATCGGCTACTGCATCAACCACTGGGACTACTTCGCCCGCGCAGCGGACCGCCAGCTCCAGGAGCCGCTCGAGCCGGTGTCGTTCCCGACGCACTCCTACAACTTCGTGCTGCGGGAGCCCATCGGCGTGTGCGCCGGGATCATTCCCTGGAACTTCCCGCTCGTGATGGCCGTGTGGAAGCTCGCGCCGGCGCTGGCCATGGGGAACACGATCGTGCTCAAGCCGGCGTCGAACACGCCGCTCACGGCGCTGCGCCTGGCCGAGCTGCTCGACGAGACGGAGCTGCCCAAGGGCGTGGTCAACGTGATCACCGGCGGCGGCGCGTCGGTCGGCGAGGAGCTGGCCTCGAACCCCGAGGTGGACAAGGTCTCCTTCACGGGCTCGACGGTCGTGGGGCGGCGGATCATGCAGCTCGCCTCCTCGACGATCAAGAAGTGCACCCTTGAGCTGGGCGGGAAGTCGCCCAACATCGTCTACGAGGACGCGAACATCGAGGCCGCAGTGGACGGCGCGCTGTGGGCCACATTCTTCCACCAGGGCCAGGTGTGCGAGTCCGGCACACGCCTGATCCTGCCCGAGTCCATCCACGACGAGTTCGTCGAACGCCTGATCGCGCGGGCCAAGACGCTCAAGCTCGGCGACACGATGGACTACGACACCGATATGGGCCCACTCGTCTCCGCCGAGCAGCTCGAGACGGTGACCAACTACGTGCGGATCGGCAAGGAGGAGGGAGCCGAGTGCGTCCTCGGTGGCGAGGCGGTCGACGGACCCGACGGCAAGGGCTACTTCTTCGAGCCGACGATCTTCACCGGCGTGGACAACAGGATGACCATCGCCCAGGAGGAGATCTTCGGGCCGGTGCTCTCGGTCATCAAGGTCTCAAGCGACGACGAGGCCATCGAGGTGGCCAACGACTCGATCTACGGGCTCGCCTCCGCCGTCTGGACGGAGGACTACGACCGCGCGCTCGAGACGGCGAAGCGCCTCCGCGCCGGGACCGTGTGGATCAACGACCACCACCTGATCAACTGCGTGGCCCCGTTCGGCGGCTACAAGCAGTCCGGCATCGGTCGCGAGCTGGGCCCGTACGGCCTCAACGAGTACACCGAGGTCAAGCACGTGCACGTCGATCTCACGAAGGACCCCGACGGCAAGATGTTCGGCGTCCTGCTCAGCGAGCCGCGCGAGTAGCGCGCATGGACCGCGCCGAGTTGGAGGCACTCGGGCGCCAGGCGTGGGAGCTGTTCAACGCCCGCGACATCGACGAGATGCTCGCCAAGACCGCCGACGACTACGTCAACCACAACGCGGCGCCCGGCACGCCGACCGGCCCCGAGGGCCAGCGCGAGGTCAACGAACGCCTGTGGTCGGCCTTTCCGGACCTCGAGTTCGAGATCGAGGACGTGCTCGTGGCCGACGATCGCGTGGCGGTCATCGGGATGATGCGCGGCACCCATCGCGGCGAGTTCATGGGCATCGCGCCCACGAACAGGCGCTTCGAGGCGCGTCAGATGCACCGCCTGCGGTTCAGCGACGAGGGCAAGCTGACCGAGCACCTGGCCGTGCGCGACGACGTCGCGATGTTCGCCCAGCTGGGCGTGAAGTTCTCCCCCGGTTAGTAGCGCTGCTCCTCGCGGGCGGCGGCGACCATCCAGTCGAGCGTCTCGCGGCTCGTGTACTTGGGGCGCCACTTCAGCTCGCGCTTGGCCTTCGCCGTGTCCATCAGGACGGGCACGCGGAAGGCCTGAAGCCACGCCGCCTCGGGCGGCATGAAGGGCAGGCGCGCGGTCAGCTCCGCGGCCGCGGCGGCTCCGAGCTCTGGCAACGGGATCGAATACCAGCCCATCGCGTCGGCGAGGTCGCGCATCGTGACCCGCCCGTCTCCGGCGAGGTTGTAGACGCCGGGTGACCCGCGGCCCTGCACGGCGGCACGCATGGCCGTCGCGACGTCGTCGTGGTGAACGAGCTGAAAGGGGACGCCGGGGTCGGGGACGACCGGCTTGAGGACCGGCATGACCTCGAGCAGACGGCGCACCGGCCCCGGTAGGCGGGCCCCGAGCTGGAGGTAGGGAATGTTGTCCATGATCACCCCGCCGGTGGGGCCGCTGACGATCGAGGGGCGGAAGATGTAGGCGTCGACCTCGGAGTCGTCGAGCAGGCCCGAGAGCAGCGCCTCGAGCTCGGCCTTCTGGGCCGAGTAGTAGAAGTCGTCGGTGCCGCGGGCCGCGACGTCCTCGGTCAGCACGTCGGGGTTGTCGGCGTGGAAGCCGTACGCCGCAACCGAGGACGCGTACACGAGCCGCTGCGCGCCGGAGGCGAGTGCCGCCTCGAACACGTTGCGCGAGCCCTCGAGGTTGATGCTGCGCGTCTCGTCGCGGCCGCCCATGATGATGAACGCGAGGTGCACGACGACGTCGGCGCCGTCGAAGAGCGACTCAACCGACGCGCCGTCCAGCACGTCGCCGCGGCGGTACTCGGTCTTCTTCCAGCCGTGCTCGGAGGGGTCGAACGGCCTCCGCGCCATGCCCACGATTCGTTTGATCGAGCGCGAGCGCTCGAGCGCGCTCACCAGCCCCCGTCCGAGATCTCCGGTCGGGCCGGTGACCGCGACGGTCAGGCCGGGCGAGCTGCGCTTGGCGGGCGGCACGCCGACTGTTCTACCCGACCGCGGCGCCGCGCGGGGAAATCACGCGCGGCGGACCTGCTCGCAGTCCACGGTCACGTCGTTGAAGTCCGCCCGCACGACGTCGGCGCCGCCGCCGCAGCGAACCTGGTCGCGGCGGCCGTCGCGAGTGTCGACCCGGTCGTTGCCGCCGCCCGCGCTGATCGAGTCGACGCCGGGCCCGCCGCGGATCGAGTCGCCACCCGGGCCGCCGACGATGACGTCGTCGCCCGCCCCGCCGTCGATGGTGACGTTGATGCCGCGGGCGAAGATGCGATCGTTGCCGCTGCCGCCGAACAGCGCGGCGCCGTCGCCGTCGGAGCGGATGTCGTCACGGCCGGGCCCGCCGTCAACCCGGTCGGCGCCGACGCCGGCGAAGATCGAGTCGTTGCCGTTACCGCCGTTCACCTGGTCGTCGCCGCCCTGGGCAAAGATCTGATCGCGCCCAGGCCCGCCGTCGATGATGTCGTTGCCGGGTCCCGCGTAGGTGCTGTCGTCGCCGGAGCCGAGCGCGATGTGGTCGTCGCCCGTGCCGCCGATCACGAGGTCGAGCCCGCTGCCGGCGTCGACGCCGTCGTCACCCGGACCGGCCTCGAGATAGTCGTTGCCCCCGAGCCCCGACATGGTGTCGTTGCCGTCCTCGCCGTACAGCTGATCGGGGCCGCTCGTGCCCGTCAGGGTCTCGCTCGCCGGCGTGCCGATGACGGTGTCGGCGAGGGCGGTCCCGCCGGCCAGGACCGTACCGGCGGCCAGGGTCGCGGCGACCATCGTCACCGCCCTGCGCGTCACCGTCGCCAACACCGCGGGCGCGCCCTACCTGCGGCGCGCAACCTCGCGCTTGGCGATGCGCCGGAAGCGCCTGACCTTCGACATGTTCGCCCGGTACCGGGCGATCGTCGACGTCGGCGGGAGCTCGAAGCCGCCGATCAGGCGACGCGGCAGCAGCGACCAGCCCTCATCGTCGCGCACGAGGTCGCCGCGCACCTGGAAGTTGCGCTGCCAGGCGAAGTCGGGAGCATGATCGTGCGCCGTGAGGCACGCGAGCCCGGCCTCCAGCGGCGCGCCCAGCGGCTCGGCGCCGAGCCGGACGCGGTGGGCGGCCCGGTCCACCACGACCGGAAGCCGCACGGAGAAGGGAAAGCCGTCCGGGGCGACGAGGGACAGCACCGCCCGCGGGTAGCGCTCGCCCAGCTCGTCCATGCGCTCATCCCATGTCTCGGATCCGCCCACCGGCGCCGCCTGGCTCTCCTCGGGCTCCTCGGAGTGGCCCGAGCGGACCTCCTCGAGATGCGTGCCGTGCATTTCGGGCTCGGCGGCGACGTCGCCGCGCGGCCACACGTACACGCGCTCGGGACGCACGTACACGTAGAGGCGCGCGAAGTACCAGTCAAAGAACCGCCTCAGGAACTTCGGCGGCAACTGCTCCTTCGTGGCCGGGAGCTTTTCCAGCGCCTCGCGCTGGTAGCGCTCTGCGTTGGCGTCGAGGTCGGCGTCGTCGACCTTGGCGGTGCCCTGCACGAGCACCATCGGCGGATCCTCCAGGCCGCAGCCCGTCGGGTCGGAGAACAGCAGGGCGACGTGCGGGTTGGCGGCCGCGTCATCGGCCTTCTTGGGGTAGCCGATGCCGGTGGTGACGTCGATCGCGCCCGCGCCCGGACGGTAGTAGGGCGTGACGGGCCACGTGATCGGCTGGCCGGCGCGGTCGATCGTCGTGTACTCGGTGGTGATGAAGCGATCGAACACCGACTGGACTTCGGTGGGCAGCGATCCGGTCATCGCGCACTACGATATCTCCGCCGTGGTGAACGTGGTCCTCACCGACAGCGCCCGCGACCTGCTCGCCCGCATCCGCACGCAGCGGAGCGGCTCGCTCTCGCTCGTGATCGGCAACGGCTGCTGCGACTCGACCGCGCCGTTCCTGTTCGAGGCCTACGTCGCCGGGCCCAACGAGGCGCGGGTCGGCGCGGTTGCGGGCGACGTCGAGGTGCTGCTCGACCGCGCGCTGCTCGGCCTGTTCGAGGGCCGGGAGATCGTGATCGACGCCGCCGACGCCACCGGCGGACCGGGGGAGGACTCGTTCTCGTGCGAGTCCGAGCTCGGCATGCGCTTCTCGCTGGACCGGCTGCCTCAGCCCTCGTAGCCGGGCTCCCCGGGCAGCAGGATCCGGGCGGTCTCGCCGGACACCACCACGCGGGGCTGCACGGGCACGACTTCGCGCCCACGGGCATAGTCGAGCAGCGTGTCCGCCGTGTCGAAGCGCCCGAGCTGCTCCAGGTGCTTGATCGTCGGGAAGACGAGCAGGATCTCGCCGCGGCCGTGGGCGTCGAGCGCGCCCTGGGGCTCAAACCACCGGGCGTCGACGGTCTCCTGGCCGTCGGGAGCAGGCTCCGCGCCGTCGGGCACCGGCGTGAGGAAGAAGTGCGTGTCGAAGCGGATCTTCACCTCCTCCGGGGTGATCCAACGCGAGAAGGGGACCAGTGCCAGCGGATCGACGCCGTGCACCGCGGCCTCCTCCCCGAGCTCGCGCACGGCGGCCGCGCGGTGGGGCGCGTCGCCCCCCTGCTCATCCGCGTCGACGGCGCCCCCGGGGAAGACCCATGCACCGCCCATGAACCGCGCGGCGGGGTTGCGCTTGACGAGCAGGACCTCGAGGCCGTCGCCCGCGCCGCGCAGCAGGATCACCGATGCGGCCTGGCGCGGGGTGGTCGCAGGGCCCTGGTTGTACTGCTCGCCCGACCGGTCCAGGTCGTCGCGGCCGATCTCCTCCACGGCGGGGTACGCTACCGCCCGGTGGCCGAGACGGAGACCGAGACCAGGACCGCGCAGCAGTGGATCTGCACCTCGTGCGGGTTCATCTACGACCCGGCCGACGGGGATCCGGACGGCGGGATCGCCCCGGGCACACCGTTCGAGGACGTCCCGGACGACTGGTTCTGTCCGGTCTGCGGCGCTCGCAAGCGCGACTTCGAGCCCTACGAGGACTGAGGGGAGCGCGCTCGGGGCGCATGGCCGGGACGGCTAAGCAGCGCTCCGCCGCGTGGGAGCTCCGGCGCCTGGCCGGGCGCATCAACGGCGTCCGGGTCGCGTACGGCAAGCCCATCCGCGTCGGCGAACGGACGATCATCCCGGTCGCCCGCGTCCGCGTGCGCGGGGGCTTCGGGTTCGGTTCCACCCCGAACGATCAGGGGGGTGACGGCGGTGGGGGCGGAGGTACTTTCGACGCGCAGCCGATCGGCTTCATCGAAA
>JAWVFS010000068.1:0-7902 GCA_033855795.1 Solirubrobacteraceae bacterium
CGGTTCGTGGCCTACATCGGCTGCTCGGCTCGAGATTGGGTCGAGGACATCAAGACCGGAGAGGTGGTGAACGGCAACAAGCAGACGCGCTCGCAGTTCGAGCAGTACTGGTCCTTCGCCCGGCACCCCGAGTACGGCTGGGTCCTCGATGAGATCCAGCAGCGTTCGGAGGGCGACTACCACCTCGAGGCCGACCTCGTGAACGAGGACACGGAGGCCCCCGCCTAGTGGGCGTCCTCTCCCGCCTGTTCGGGGGCGGTGCCGCCGGCACCGAGCGGCGCGGCGAGGACGTCGTCGCGCGCCTGGGCGCACTGGGCCAGCTCGACCCGAAGTGGTCCCCCGAGGCGCTCCGGCGACGGGTGCGCGACGCGTTCTTCGCCGTCCAGCGCCAGTGGATCGAGCGCGACCCCGAGGTCGGGGCGCCGTTCGAGACGCCGGAGCTGCTCGCGCGCCAGAAGCTGCGTATCGACGGCCTCGTCCACCAGCACCGCGTACACCAGCTCGAGAACCCGCTGATCGAGGACCTGGACTTCATCGCCTTCGAGGAGGGCGCCGCGGAGGGCGAGGCCACGGTCACGGCCCTCCTGGACATCAGCCTGGTCGAGACGATCCTCGACGCCGACTCCGGCGCGCTCGTCGCGGGGCACCCGAACGTCAAGCAGCAGCGCAACGAGTACTGGACGTTCGCGTGGCGCGACGGCGCCTGGCGGCTGTCCGAGGTCGAGCAGCCGGGCGAGGGCGCGCGCCATCTCAAGGCCCCACTGGTGGGCGGCGACTACGCCGAGCTCTCGCCGGAGAGCGTGCTGCGCGAGCGCTACGCGCGCGGGGAGATCGAGATCGAGCAGTTCGAGCGCGAGATGGGCGAGCTGCTGGGCCGCGAGCCGCGGTACTAGCGCGTCACGGCCGGTCGCCGGTCAGCTCCCGCGCGAGCCGGCGCAGAAGGTCGTCCACCCCGGGAGCCCGGTCGGCGCTTGCGTCCGCCAGCGCCTCTGTGAGGAGCTCGCGCCGAGCGGCCAGCGCGCGCACCGCGAGGCTGCGGCCGGCCGAGGTCAGGGCGGGGCCGCCATCCTCGCCGGCGGCGAGGCCACGCCGGCGCAGTTCATCGACGGCGGCCGCGATCCGTTCGGGGGGTACGCCGTCGCCCTCGGCCAGCGCGCGGGCGCGGGCGAACCCGTGCTCGTCGATGCGCACGAGCGCCCAGGTCGCCCCCGGGCTGAGATCGATGCCGGCGCGCTCCGCCAGTCGCTTGCGGAACTGCTGACGCTGCTCGAAGGTCGTGGCGCGGCTGAGCGCTCGCTCGATCTCGGCGAGGGAGTCGGGGGATCGCGGCACGGCCAGGCTGTCGTCGAGTCCGGTGCTGGTCGCGGCGGTTTCTCGCAGTGGGCGCTCCTGCAGCAGCCAGCTGAGCGCGAAGCCGAGCAGGGCCACGCCGGCCGCGGCGAGGAACACGGGGCTGAGTGCGTGCACGTAGGCGCTGTCGTAGGCCGAGCGGGTCGACGTCGGCAACTGGGCGAGCTGCGCGCTGCTGAGCCGGCCGCCGGCCGAGACCTCGTGGGCGAGCGCGCTGGGCAGGACGCCGTGCAACCCCGAGGTGAGGCGCGAGGTGAAGATCGTCCCGAACGCCGCCGCCCCCACCGACCCGCCCATCCCGCGAAACAGCGTCACCCCCGAGGTGGCGGCTCCCAGCACCCGGTAGTCGACGGCGTTCTGGACAGCCAGCACGAGCACCTGCGTCACCGACCCCAGGCCGAGGCCGAGGACCAGGAGGTAGAGCGCCGAGGCCACCGTGCTCGTGCCCACGTCGAGACGGGACAGGAGCAGCAGCCCCACGACCATCAACGCCGTGCCGGCGATCGGGAACACGCGATAGCGCCCGGTGCGAGAGATGAGCTGCCCCGAGACGATCGACATCACCAGGAGACCGGCCATCATCGGGACCAGCCGCAGGCCCGCCTCCGTCGGCGTCGCTGCGTCGACGGTCTGGAAGTACAGCGGCAGGAAGGTGATCGAGCCGAACATGGCGAAGCCGACGATCAGCGACAGTGCCCCGGCGACGGCGAAGACCCGGTTACGCAGGAGGCTCAGCGGCAGCACGGGCTCGCGGGCCCGGCGCTCGGCCGCCAGGAAGATGGCGAGCAGCATCACGCCGAGCGCGGCGATGAGGATGACCTGCGGCGAGTCCCATGCCCAGGTCGTTCCGCCCTGGCTCGTGACCAGCACGATCGCGCTCAGACCGCCGGCCAGGAGCCCGGCGCCGAGATAGTCGATGGCCGGCCGCTCGCGCCCCTGCACGGTGGGCAGCGCCGCGGCAAGGACGGCCAGCGCGACGAGCCCGAGCGGCAGGTTGACGTAGAAGATCCAGCGCCACGAGACCGTCTGGACGATGACGCCGCCGAGCAGCGGTCCGGCGACGCTGGCAACGCCGAACACGGCGCCGAAGAGGCCCTGGTACTTGCCGCGCTCCCGGGGCGAGACGACGTCGCCGATCACCGCCTGCGTGAGCACGATCAGCCCGCCGGCGCCCAGGCCCTGCACGGCGCGGAAGGCGATCAGCTCGGTCATGCCGTTGGCCAGCCCGCACAGCGCCGAGCCGACCAGGAACAGGATCACCGCGCTCTGCAGGACCCGCTTGCGGCCGTAGAGGTCGCCGAGCTTCCCGTACACGGGCGTGACCGCGGTCTGCGCCAGCAGGAACGCGCTCGTCACCCAGGCCAGGTGCTCGAGGCCGCCCAGGTCTCCGACGATGGTCGGCAGCGCGGTGGCGACGATCGTCTGGTCCAGCGCCGCCAGGAGCAGGACGAGCATCAGCCCGGCGAAGATCACTCGCAGGCGTGACCGGTCGACCGGCATGGGCGCCGCGGCAGGGGCAGCAGAGGCAGCGGCGGCAGGCATCGGCGCGCTCGAGGCGGATGCTAACTAGCCGAGCAGCGTGATCGTGACGGCCCAGACGTGCTGGTGCGTATCGGTTCCGAGGACGCGCTGCCCGGGATGGTCGGGGTCGTCGTAGTAGACCCGGCCCTTGAGCTCCACTTCCAGCTCGACCCGCAGCCGGTGCAGGCGCCGGAGGTCGTTGCGCTCCGTCCGCGTGAGGGGAACGTCGATCGTCTCGCTCCGGCCCGAGGGAACGACGAGATTGACGGACCCGACCACGAGATCCCGCAACGACCTCAGTCGCCCGCCGTGGCGATCGACGACGTTGCCGTCGACGAGGAACAGCGCCCCGACGCATCCCTTCGCGACGGTCGCGCCGACCAGCAGCGGCTCCATCGCGTGCGTGAACCTGCAGCTCACACGGACGGGAGCTACGCCGCCGACGACGTGGATCGGCAGGCGGGAGGTCCTGACCGCCCGCAAGAGGAGCGGCGGAAGGTCGCCCCCACCGGCCGCCGGACCCGCCTGCTGGCAGAACGTCCCGCACCCAGGGCGGCGGTGCCTTCTCCTGGCCGCGACGCCCGGACTCGAGGTCGACGAGACGGTGGCCCACGGGCGCAACGAAGCGCCGGTCCGCGCCACGCCCGCCCCCGGCAGCAGGAGCAGGTAGGCGGCCACCGCCGCAACCACCGCGATGGCGGTGTGCGCCGCGACGCGTCCGGTCGGGTAACGCCGCCTACCGCGGCCCGCGACGGTCATCCGGCGACGATCGTAAAGGACAGCGTCTGGCTACGGGACACGTTGCCGGCGGTGTCCCGCGCGGTCAGCGTCGCGCGGTAGCGTCCCGGCCCGAGTGGGCGACTGCCGATCCGCCCCGAGAAGGGCACCGAGCGCCCGCCCGCCGCCAGACGCCGGGTGAGGGCGCCCGTCGCGGTCAGTCGCGTGCAACCCGGCAGCCGGCGCCGCGCGCGGGCGGCGGCGAGACAGAGCCGGCCGGCGCGACGCCCGAGGCGGGCGCGCGCGACTCGGATCGTCACCACCCCCGCCTTCGACAGCAGGAAGCGAAATGCCGTACCGCGCGCGACGGCGCTGATCGCGGTCGGTCCCTCCGCCACGGCGAAGCGGGTGCGCACCATGCCGGCGCGACCGAGCACCGGGCGGGTCCGGTCGACGACGGCGACGTTTCCCGGCGACGGCGCCGGCGTCGTCTCTGGCTGCGAGCCGCCGGGGCCGCCTCCGTCCGACGGTGGTGGTGGTGGTGGCGGCGGCGGAGTGGCGCACCCGACGGGGCCCGCGGGGGCACCGACCGGATCCACCCGCCGCACCCAGCCCGACGAATGGGTGATGTAGATGCGGCAGTCCGCGTCACGGTCGATCGACGTGACCCCGGAGCCGACGACGAAACCGGTGTCCTGGATCGTGTCGTGGACGGCGGCCAGCGATCCGGCCTCGAGGTCGGCTGTCCAGACGTACTGATGGCAGTAATCCCCGTACATGTATCGGCCCAAGTAGGAGGTGGGCAGGCGCAGGTCGCGCACCTCGACGCCACCGATGACCGACCCACCGCCGGGCCCGCAGCCATCGCCTGTCTGGGAGAACTCGTCGTGGCCGTAGGTCAGCACCGGCGATACATAGCTCGTTCCCGACAGCGGGCAGGGTGTCGGTGGCGCGGTCGGCGGGAACGCGAACTCGCCCTCGCAGGTGCTCCACTCGAAATCCTTCCCGGCAGCGTTGCCCCCGGGCACGAGATTGATCTCCTCCCGGGTGTGCTCGCCGACGTCCGGCACCACCAGGTCTCCGGTGTACTCGTCGAAGGAAAAGCGCCACGGGTTGCGCAGCCCGGAGGCCCAGATCTCCGGCTGAGCGGGCGGGTCGCCCACAAAGGGGTTATCGCTTGGGACGGTGTACGGGTCCGACCCGTGCGCGCGAGGGTCGATGCGAAGGATCTTGCCGTTCAGCAGGGTCGTGTTCTCGGCATTCTCCGGGGTCTGGGCGTCGCCGGTGCTGATGTACAGGAGCCCATCAGCACCGAACCGCAGCGTGCCGCCATGATGGCCGCTGGCGGCCTGGTGCGGAATCGTGATGACCGGGCGGCGCGCCGACGAGTCGGCAAGATCTGGCGTGGCGTGAAACTCATCGAGTTGGTCGTCGCAGCTTGACCCCGTGCAGGCGCTGGCATCGCTGTAGAAGGCATAGAGAAGCCCGCTGTGCGCGAAGTCGGGCGCAAAGGCGATCGACATCAACCCCTCCTCGCCGAACTGGTTGACCCGGCCGCGCAGGTCGAGGAACGTGCTCACGACCCCGTCCTTGACCATGAGGACCTTGCCGCCCTGCTGGACGACGAACACCCGGCTCGGGTCCTGCGGCGGCGAGATGACGTCGACCGGCATCGTGAAAGAGGCCGGATCGGCGATATCGGTGAGCTTGAGGTCCGCGGCGGCCCGAGCAGCGCCTGGAGCGATGACGCCTATGGCGGCGGCGGCTGCGAGCGTGAGCATCCATGCGCGCATGTCAGAAGTTAACCCGAACGCGGCCCCGATGACGCGGCCTCTGGCCAACCCGGGCACCCCTGATACGTTGATACGAACGGGGCGGGTAGGAGATTCCGACCCGAGAATGGAGGCACGACTGTGACTCGCCTGCGAACGATTGCCGTGATGGCCGGACTTGCCGCGATGGCCGGCGGAGGCACCGCGATGGCCGCCAAGCCGCCCAAGCCCGGCTCGCCGACGCTGTCGATCAGCGCCAGCTCAAACCACGTCGTCTACGGCGGGGCGGTGACGATCCTCGGAAGATTGACGGGCACCGGCAGCGCGAACGCGGCGGTGACCGTGCAGCAGTCTCCGTTCCCCTACACGGCCTACGCGAACCTGGTAGCCGGAAGGACCAGCGCATTCGGGACGTACTCGTTCGGCGGGCTCCGTCCGGGCCTGAACACCCGCTACCGGGCCAGGGCCAAGGGCGTGACGAGCGCGACCACGCTCGTGTTCGTGCGCTATCGCGTGTCCCTGTCGGTGAGCGACTCCACGCCCAAGCGGGGCCAGCGAGTGCGTTTCTCGGGCGTTGTTTCGCCCGCGGCCACAGGGCGGCTGGTGCTCGTGCAGCGCCGCGGGACCGACGGGGTGTTCCGCACGGTGGGCCGAACGACGCTCCTGCCTCGCAGCGCCACGAGCTCACAGTTCAGCCTGACGAAGCGGATCTTCAGCACCGGGACCTACCGCGCGCACATCGGAGCGGACGCAGCCCACGAGCCCGGAAACAGCCGGACGCGCAGGCTGCTGGTCCACAGCTGACGAAACGCCGGGGGCGCCCAATGGGCGCCTCTCTGGCTACTCCAGGGATCCGTAGTACTGGCCGTGGAAGCTGAACGGGATGTGGTGCGGGACCTCGGCGCGGGCCCGCTCGGTGAACGTGTCGGCGTCCAGCACGAGCAGGAATGACCGCCCGCCCTCGGCGTCCAGGACGACCGAGAGCGCGACGCCGTCATCCTCGGCCCGGCCGTCCGGCCGGGGGACGAAGACCGGCTCACCCGGATACGTCCCCTCCTCGTGCCAGACGGCGGCGGAGCCGTCCTCCACGTCGACCTTGACCAGGCGGTCGAGGAACGTGGTGTCCGCGATCACGCTCCCGCCGTACGTGAACCGGTAGGGCCGGCCGTTGCGGCGGTCGTAGTCGATCCGCGGCAGCTCGACCGCCGCGTCGGCCAGGCGCTCTCGGCGGACCCGCTTGGCCGCCGTGTCGATCCGCCAACGCTCCAGCCACGGCATGGGAAAGCGCTGATCGGACGCGCGCAGGCGATCGAGGTAGAACGCCCGGACGATCTCCGGGTCCTCGTAGGCGCACAGGTCGACGACGATCTCGTTGTCGCGCTCGAAGGCGTTGACGTGATGGAACGCGAACACCGCGTCGGTCTCGAACGGTCCCTGAACCCCATCACCGCCGCGGTCGATCACCCAGATCCGTGTCCCGCGCTCGGGCTCCCAGCGATAGTTCTCGATGAACGGCCGGTTGGCGAACGCGAGGCGCAGCGGGTCGACGACGAAGGGGAACTCGGCCAGGACGACGAAGCGCTCGGTCAACCCGAAGCTGTGGATGTAGGCCGGACGGCGAGTGGGCAGGCGGGCGATCGTCCGCCGCCCGCCGCCGCTCAGCGAGCGTCCGGTCACGCGGTAGGCGCTGCGCGGGCCGAGCTTGATGGCGTAGTTGACGAGCTCCTCACGGACAGCGTCGTGGTGCGGATGTGCGGTCGTGATCTCGCCGTCCGCGCGCTCGGACTCGGCGACACCCAGCGCGCGCAGCGTGTGGGGGTCGAACTCGACCGGCAGCGGCGTCTCGGTCATCGCCACGAACCGCTCCCCCACCTTCGCCAGGTTGACGTTGGCGTTGTCGGTGGTCCCCGGCGAGAACATCGTGACCATGCGCCGGAAGATCGATCGGCACGGGTCGGTGGCGAACTCGCGGAAGGCGATCCGCCCGTCGCGCACCGCGGCGTCGGCCCGGGTCTCGAGTTCGCGGTTGGCATAGGCGACCGCGCCGTCGCCGAAGCTGAAGCGATGCAGCATCGCCTGCCCGTCGAACCAGTGGTTGAAGCTGCGGCCGTTGGCCTCGAACCGCGCCGGGCCGGTGCGGATCAGCGAGCCGCCGAGCCACGGCGGCAGCTCGCCGTGCACGGGCAGCCGATCGACGGACACCTCGTGATCGAGCGTTTGGAATCCGGCGGCATGGCTGGGCATGGGACCTCTCATCGGCTAGACTGGACGATCCGGACTATACCGTCCACTTTGGACTAATGCAACTCGACACACGCCTCACCCCCACCTCGTACATCGTCCTGGGCCTGCTGGACGCCCTCGGCGAGGCGACGCCGTATGACCTCAAGCAGCTGCTGGCGGGGAGCGTGGGCAACTTCTGGACCGTGCAGCACTCGGCGCTGTACGCCGAGCCCGAAAGGCTCGCGGCCGGCGGCTACGTGAGCGAGCGCCGCGAGCAGGGCGGCCGGCGACGGCGCCGCTACCGCATCACGTCCAAGGG
>JAWVFS010000069.1:0-6254 GCA_033855795.1 Solirubrobacteraceae bacterium
CGATCGACGACATCACGGAGGCGGCTCAGAACTGCCCGGTCGACGCGATCATCATCCTCGACGAGGACGGCGAGCAGCTCTACCCGTAAGGCGCCTCGGGGCGCTGGCCCCGGTCCTGATCGTGCTCAGCGGCTGTGGCGACGGTACGTCGATCCCGAGCTGCGACAGCGCCCAGATCGACCCGACCCACCGCAAGGAGGGGACGTGCCGGCGTAACAAGCAGGTGCTCGTCGTGGTCAATCCCCAGCACGCGCTGAAGCTCCGCGAGGTCAGCGTGCGGCTCACCCGCCTCCCGGCGGTCGACGACCGGACGTACCGGCGCAGCGGCACGGTCGTCTACACGGTCCCGCTGCAGGTGCACAACGGCACCGGCAGGCCGCAGCGGTTCCCGGTCCCCTACAGGCCGGGCCGGCAGGGGCAGCTCGTGCTCCAGGTGGGGTCTCACCAGTACGTCGAGTCATTGCAGCTCGAGCGCGCGGCCCGAGGAGTCGCGCCGCAGGTGTTCCTCCAGCAGCCGCCGATCGCGGCCGGCGCCACGCGCGAGGGATCCGTGGTCTTCGCCTTCAGACGAGCGGATCTGCAGGGGGTCAGTCCGGGCCAGCTCCTGCTGCTGGTCACGAGCTTCGCCGATGCGGGGAAGGCCAAGACGGCCGAGCGCCTGGGCGTCATACGCTTCTACAAGTAGCCCACCGCTTCGCTACACTGCCGCCCACGCCGAATCCCCTGCAAAGCGCCGGGGAGCGGGGGAACCAGAGTTCCCGGGGCGAATCTCACGGTGATCCGTGAGAGGCGACACGCCAGGTCGCCAGCCCGTCAGCTAACCCCGCAGGCGGCCCGAGATGCGCCGTCGCTCCATGACAGCCACGATCGCCGCGGCAGCCGCGCTTGCCCTGCCGGCGTTCGCCCATGCCGACGGCACGGGCGGGGTCGGCGCCGGCTCGCCGCCGCCGGCCGCGAACGCGCCGGCGCCCGTGAGCGACCTCGCCCACCCGACGGTGGCGGGCACCCGCACCAAGCTGGTCAAGGGCGTCGCGTACGCGCCCGCCGCGGCGCCGTTGCGGGTGAAGCAGCTGATCTGGTCGGTCAACACGATCCTCGGCAAGCCCTACGTCTACGGAGGCGGGCACGGACGCTTCAACGATCGCGGCTACGACTGCTCGGGCCTGGTGTCCTACGCCATGCACGCCGCGGGACTGCTGAAGACGCCGATGAGCGCGCCCGCGTTCTTCCGCTTCGGGACCTACGGCGCGGGCCGCTGGATCACGCTGTGGGTGCGCTCCGGCCACGTGTTCGCTGTGGTCGGCGGCCTGCGACTGGACACCACGCCATACCCCTCGCGCGGCGTCGAGGGCCCGCGCTGGCGTCCACAGATGCGCGACACCGCAGCCTTCACGCCGCGCCACCCCGCCGGGCTCTAGGCCTGGTCCCGCCCGGCGCGGAGCTCGTCACGCTCGGCCAGGCGGTTCGCGCGCCGCACCTGCGCTTCACGCGCCCGCCGCTCCTGGTCGTCGTTCTCGATCCGCACGTCGGCCACGGACGTCGGCTGGCCGTCGTCGTCCATGGCGACCATCGTGAAGTAGGCGGTGCCGGTCTGCCGCGAGTCGCCGGTGCGGGGGTTCTCGGCCTCGACCCGCACGCCCACCTCCATCGAGGTCCGCCACACCGCGTTGACCCGCGCGCTGAGCGTCAGCAGGTCGCCGACGAACACGGGGTGCAGGAACGTCATCCGGTCAACCGCGGCGGTCACGACCCGACGGTGGGAGTGGCGGACCGCCGCCAGGCCCGCCGCTTCGTCGCACAGCTTCATCACCGTCCCGCCGTGGATGAACCCGGCGCTGTTGGCGTCGGTGATGCCCATCCACTTGACCAGCACGGCGCTGGGCTCCGAGATGGGGTGGGCGTCCACAGCGGCGATCGTATCCCGAGCCTCCGAGGCCGGTACGCTTGCGTCTCCGTCTCCGACCCCGTCAGGAGGGTGCGATGGCCGGCATGGCCGGGCGCATGTCCACCGTCATCAAGGCAAAGATCTCCAAGCTGCTCGACCGTGCCGAGGACCCCGGCGAGACGCTCGACTACAGCTACGAGAAGCAGATGGAGCTGCTCCAGAACGTCAAGAAGGGGATCGCAGACGTCGTCACATCGAAGAAGCGGCTGCAGATGCAGTCCCAGAAGCTCGAGCAGCAGGTCGTGAAGCTCGACACGCAGGCGCGCCAGGCGCTGGCGGCCGGCAACGAGGAGTTGGCCCGCGCCGCGCTCGAGCGCAAGACGCTTGCCCAGTCCGAGCTCCAGAACCTCGATCCGCAGATCAAGGAGCTGGAGGCCCAGCAGGACCAGCTCACGGAGAACGAGAAGAAGCTCCGCGCCAAGCTCGAGGCCTTCCGGACCAAGAAGGAGGTCATCACGGCGCAGTACTCGGCCGCCGAGGCACAGGTGCAGATCTCCGAGGCCGCCACCGGGGTCGGCGAGGAGATGGCCGACGTGGGGATGGCGATGCAGCGGGCGATGGACAAGACCGAGAACATGCGCGCTCGCGCTCAGGCCGTGGACGAACTGGAGAAGGCCGGGACCTTCGAGGACCTGACCCAACTGGACTCGGGCGGCAACGACGACATCGACCGCCAGCTGAAGGAGCTCACGAGCTCCAGCGACGTCGACGCCGAGCTGGCGAAGATGAAGGCGGAGCTGGGCCCGGGCGGCGGGGACAGCCCGGCGCTCGAGGCGGGAAGCGGCGCCGGCGAGAAGGCGGGTGAGGGCAAGTGATCGTCCGCATCGCGACCGAGGGCCAGTATCGTCTCGAGGACGGGCAGGCCGCGAAGCTGAACGAGCTGGACAACGAGATCGTGTCGCTCGTCGAGGCGGGGGACGAGGAGGGCTTCCGCCGGCTCTTCGGGGAGATGCTCGAGCTTGCGCGGTCGGGGGCGGAGCTCGGCGACGAGGAGCTCGAGGAGTCCCAGGTGATCCTGCCGCCCCCCGACATCTCGCTCGAGGAGGCCAGCGTGGAGTTCACCGGCGAGGGCCTGATCCCGGGGTAGCGCAACTTCGCCACCGCCGCCGGGTTCGCGGTGGTGGATGGAGGAGCCAGCGCAGCACGGGAGCCGGCGCCGGTCGGCGCGGCGGAGGGCCGCCGCGGTCGGCTGCGCATTTGCGCTGCTCGGGCTCGTCCTGGCGCCCACCGCCGGCGCTGCCACACGCTGGTACGTCTCGCTCGGAAGCACCCTGGCGGGCGGCTCGGCTCCGGGCCACAGCTTCGTGGTTCGCGCCTTTCAGCGTCTGAGCGTCGGCGACCGGGACCTCCAGCTGCGCAGCATCCCCGGCTCGCGGGCCGGCGCCGCCGAGGCGTTCCTGCGCGCCAACCGTGGGAACGTCCCGCTCGTCACGCTCGAGGTGGGCCTCGTCGACGTCCTTCCCTGCGCCCACGGCCGGCGGCTGGACCGCCGCTGCCTCGCGCGTGCCCTGCGCCGGCTCGACGGGAACCTCGCCGGCGTCGTCGCCCGCCTGCGGTCCGCCGCCGGCCCGCGGGCGCGCTTTGCGGGGATCGTCTACTACGACCCGTTCATCGGGGCCAACCGGGGCGCCGCCTCCGCGGCCGTGCGTGCGCTGGACCGCCATCTGCGCGCCGATTACCGCCGTGCCGGCGTGATCCGGGTGCGGCTCGACCACGTCCTGACCGGGCGGCGCCTGTGTCGGATGACCGGCGCGTGCCGGCGCCGCTTCGACCTTCGCCCGAACGGCCTGGGCCACCGGGCGATCGCCGACGCCCTTCTCTCCGCCGTCGGCCAGCTTCCTCCGCCGCCCGGTCCGCGGGCGGGCCAGACCGGCCAATTCACGACGCCGTGCCGGTACACGCATCGCGCCCCCGACGATCCGATCGTCTATCCGAACGAGCCCGGCCGCTCCCACTCGCACGATTTCTTCGGGAACACCTCGACCAACGCCGGGTCGACGCTCGACACGCTGGCGGCCTCGTCGACCGCCTGCCGCCGCGCGGCGGACCGCTCCGCCTACTGGGTGCCGACCCTGTACGTCGACGGCCAGCCCGTCACGGCGCGCGGGGCGACGATCTACTACCGGGACGCGGGCAAGGACCCGGCGGCCGTCGTGTCCTTCCCGTCCGGACTGCGCGTGATCGCGGGTGACAGCAAGGCCACGGGCCCACAGAGTCTCGACGTGGTCAGCTGGGGCTGCGGCTCGCGGAGCGGCATCGAGCGCCAGCAGTCCCCCCCGCTGTGCTCCGGTCCGACCCTGCGCGCGACGATTCGCTTCCCCGACTGCTGGAACGGGCGCAACCTCGACTCCGCCGACCACAAGTCGCACCTGGCCTACGCGCTCCCGCGTCGCGGCGGCGGCCGGGCGTGCGACCCGGCGCACCCGATCGCACTCCCCAAGCTCACGATCAACATCACCTATCCGGTCCTCGGCGGACCCGGCGTGACGCTGGCCTCCGGACCGGCCTACACCGAGCACGCCGACTTCTTCAACGCCTGGGACCCGCCAACCCTCGATCAGCTCGTCGTGCGCTGCCTGGTCGCCGACGTCAGGTGCGAGGGGACCGCCTGAGCACGCGGTAGGGTCGCGGCGATGAGGCCTCGCCCGCTCGCCGTGCTGGTCGTCGCCGCGCTCGCGGCCCTACCCGGATGTGGAGGAGGCGGAGGCGGCACGAAGACCGTCCGCGAGCCGCGGGGCACGCTGGACGTCGCGAAGGGCGAGACGCTCGTCCTCGCGTTCTCGAACAATCCCGGGATCGGCTTCGACTGGGAGCGCAGCACGCCGAACCCGGACCCCACCGTGCTGCGGCCGCGCGGCTCGCACAGCGACAGTGTCGACCGCCCTGGCGCGAGCGTGGAGATCCGCTACCGCTTCGAGGCGCGCCGCGCGGGGACGGCCGCAATCGGCTTCGTCCACTTCTTCCGCGGCAAGATCACCGAGCGCCGGACGGTTCGAGTGACCGTTCGGTGACCCGGCGCGCCTCGCCGGGCCGTCCCTACCGGCGCACCTTGCGGGTACGCGAACGCTGCTCCTGCTTCTCGACCACGCTCTCGATCAGTCGCAGGATCTGGTCGGAGCCCGAGGCCTTCACGTCACCGTGCTCGAACGCCTCGCGCCAGTGGCGCAGGTTGCCCTCGGCGGCGAGCTCGTTGAAGTGCGACCGCGGCAGCGAGAGCCGCACGCGGGCATCGTCGGCCACGCCCTTGCTGATCTCGGGCCCCGGCAACTCCACGCGGTAGTGCTGGACGTCGCCGCGCCCGCGCAGCTCGAGGCCGACCACGATCTTGAGCGGCTCGAGCGCCGGCACCTCCTCGAGGAACCGGCGCACGCCGGTCTCGATCAGGTCCTTGGTGTCGGTGGCGGAGGTCATCTCAGATCTTGTTGCGCTGGAGGAGCTTCCGGCCGATGACCATCCGCTCGATCTCCGACGTCCCCTCGCCGATCAGCAGCAACGGTGCGTCGCGGTACAGGCGCTCCACCTCGTACTCCTTGGAGTAGCCATAGCCGCCGTGGATGCGGAAGGCGTCCTCGACGACCTCCTTGCCGGTCTCCGACGCGAAGAGCTTGGCCATGCCGGCCTCGAGGTCCGAGCGTTCGCCGGCGTCCTTCAGCCGAGCGGCGCGGAGGGTGAGCAGGCGCGCGGCGTCCACCTTCGTGGCCATGTCCGCCAGCTTGAACTGGATCGCCTGATGCTGGGCGATCTCCTTGCCGAACGTCTTGCGCTCCTGCGAGTAGCGCAGCGCCAGCTCGAGTGCGCGCTGGGCGATGCCGACGCCGCGGGCGGCGACGTTCACGCGCCCGACCTCGAGCGCGTCCATCATCTGGGTGAACCCCTGGCCGATACCCGCCTCCTCGCCGCCGAGGATGTTCTCGGCCGGGCAGCGGTAGCCGTCGAAGACCAGCTCGGTCGACTCGACGCCCTTGTAGCCCATCTTCCTGATCTGCGGCGGAACTGTCAGGCCGGCGTACTCGCCGGTGTTCTCCGATGCGCCCGGCTCCTTCTCGGCGATGAAGCACGTCATGCCCTTGTACGGCGGGTCGGCGTCCTTGTCCGTCTTGACCAGGACGAACACGAGCGTGGACAGGAGGCCGTTCGTGACCCACATCTTCTGCCCGTTGATCTCGTACGTCCCGTCGTCGCCCTTCGTCGCGCTCGCCTTGATGGCCTGCACGTCGGAGCCGAGCTCGGGCTCGGACAGCGAGAAGGCGGCGCGGATCTCTCCGGTGGCCATGCGCGGGAGGTATTTCTCCTTCTGCTCGTCGGTCCC
>JAWVFS010000070.1:0-3790 GCA_033855795.1 Solirubrobacteraceae bacterium
CGCAGCTCGGAGTGCCTCCCGGGCGCGGCGCGTCTCCGGCGGTCGGGTGTTCGACCGCTATACCGAAAGGAAAGCGGTGTGCCGGCCGGAGCCCGCCGTGGGGCGGCGGCGCTGTCCCGACGCCGTCCGCATCACGTCCCCCGGGCCCCGGCCGAGCACCACCGCGACCACCGCGCTTGGGTCAGAGCACGGCGGCATGTGCGCATCCCCGATCGCTCCGACCGGCCGGTTCGTCGCAGGAGGAGACGTCGGAAGGTCGTCGCGGAGGACGGGGTAGCGCATGACGGCAGGCTAGGGCCGGCCGCGCCAGCCACCTACCGACCGGCGGTCGGAGATTCGCGGGCAGCCGCTCGACCACCGGTCGAGCGGGGGCGTCACCTGCGGTCCAGGTAGACCGCCGCGAAGTCCCCCAGCTGGCGCAGGCGGTGGAGGAACCCGCGCAGCGTCCTCCCCGTCGCGCGGTGCTCGAGGTCGAGCTCGACCTCGGCGATCCGGTAGCCCGCGCGCGCGGCGTCGATGTTCATCGCCGTCTCCATCCCGAAGCGGGGCGCGAAGGGCAGCAGCGCGGGCAGGAGGCCGCCCCGGAGCGCCCGCTGCCCGGAGATCGGGGCGCGCAGCTCCACGCCGCCCAGCTTGCGCGTGGCCCAGCGCGAAAAGCCCAGCGCCGCCCCGACGCCCCCGCCCACGCGGCGGGCGAAGGCGGCGATCGCAAGGTCGGCGCCCTCGCCGTCGTCGAGCGCGGCCACCAGCCGCGGCAGCTCGCGGGCGCTCTCCCCCAGGTCTCCATCGCACAGCACGACGACCTCCGGCGGCGCGCCGCCGTCCAGCAGACGTCGCGCCGCGAGCGTGGCAACGCCGCCCTTGCCGATCGTCACGGGCGAGTGCACGAGCTCGGCGCCGTGCTGGAGCGCGGCGTGGCCGGTCCCGTCGCGCGAGCCGTCGTCGGCCACCAGAACCCGGGCCTCGGGGAACGCGGTCTCGACCGCCGCCAGCGTGGCGGGGAGGCGGTTCGCCTCGTTGAAGGCGGTGACGATGACGGCGAGTTGAGAGGGCACGGTCGTGCGGGGCGGCTATTCTGCCGCGAACCCGGTCAGGACACGACGCCCAGGAGGACGTTCCTTGCCCGATGTCGAGGCCCACATCACCGGCACGGTCTGGAAGATCGAGGTCGCCGTCGGCGATCAGGTGGACGAGGGGGACACGGTGGTGATCCTCGAGTCGATGAAGATGGAGATGCCGGTCGAGGCCGAGGACGCCGGGACCGTGGCCGAGATCCTCTGCGAGGAGGGCCAAGCGGTCAACGAAGGTGACGCGCTCGTTGTCCTCGGCGATTGACCGCGCGCAGGAACTGGCGGACGGCAGGCTCCTGCTCGACGAGCCGGTCGAGCACGTCGCCCGGCTCACGATCAACAACCCGGACAAGCGGAACGCCCTCGACCAGGCGATCCTCGACGCGATCGCGCAGACGGTCCCCTCCCTGGAGGCCCGCTGCCTGCTCCTGACCGGAGCCGGCCGGACCTTCTCGGCCGGGTACGACATCGGCGGTATGCCCGAGGAGACCTTCGCCGACGACGCCGAGAAGCTCGTTGCCCACCCCTTCGCCGCCGCGATCGCGGCACTCGACGCCTACCCTTACCCGACGGTCGCCGCGCTCAACGGGCACGCGATCGGCGGAGGCCTGGAGGTGGCGCTGTCCTGCGACCTGCGCGTGGCGGCCGCCGGCGCGGTCGTGGGCATGCCCCCCGCCAAGCTCGGGCTGGTCTACTCCCATACGGGTCTGCAGAAGTTCATCGACGCGATCGGCGTGCCGCGCACGCGCGAACTGTTCCTCGTGGGGCGCAACATCCCCGTCGAGGAGGCGCTCGTGTGGGGCCTGGTCAACGCGGTCCACCCGCCCGACGAGCTCGCGGGCGCGGGGCTCGACCTGGCCACGGAGATCGCCGGCAACGCTCCACTCGCGCTGAGTGGCAACAAGACGGTGATCCGGCGCCTGCTCGAGGGCCGCGGCGCCCTGGACCCCGACGTGGAGCGCGAGCTGGTCGAACTGCGCCGCGCATGCTTCACCTCAGAGGACTTCCGTGAGGGCGTGCGCGCGTTCGCGGAGAAGCGCCGCCCGGAGTGGCGCGGGCGCTAGCGGTCGGTCAACCACAAACGGAGGACCGACAACCGCATTACCCCGGGAGCGGTGGGACGCGCGGCTCGGAGGATCGTTTCCGCGCCCGATCCTGTCGATGCTGTTGGTGTGCTCGCTCCGGGCCAAGCCCAGGCCGGCACGCAGCCGGTGCGTACCGTTTTGTGCGATGACGTGCGCGAGTTTCGGCTGCTGCTGCGCCTGGAGCTCGAGGCGGACGACGACATCGAGGTCGTGGGCGAGGCCGCGGACGGCGAGGAGGCCGTGCGGACGATCGACACGCTGCGACCGGACGTCGCGGTTGTCGACCTCGTCATGCCCGGCCTCGACGGACTCGAGGTCGTACGCCGGATCCGCCGCACGCTCCCGGGCGTCCGGCTGCTCGTCCTATCCGGACTGAAGGCGTCGGTGATAGGCGAGGTTGCGGTGCGGCACGGCGCCGACCGCTATATGGAGAAGGGCGAGCCGCTCGCGACACTTCGCAGCGCCGTGCTCGAGCTCGCAGGCGCGAGCGGCTAGATTCCCCTGGGCGATGGCCGCCGAGCTGCTCGTCCTGGTCAAGCACGACTGCGAGGTCTGCGATCAGGTGCTGCCGGTGCTCGATGCCGCAGCCGCGGCCGGGGCGCCGCTGCGCATCCTCTCCCAGTCCTCGCCCGAGGACACCGCGGCGCAGGCGCGCCGCGTCGGGCTGCGTTCCGTGCCCGACATCGACGTGGACCTCGAGGTGTCGGCGCGGTTCGATCCCGACGCCGTCCCGACCGTCGTGCTGCTCGACGGTGGCGAGGAGCGCGGCCGCGTCGAGGGCCTGCACCGGGCGCGGCTCGCCGAGCTCGCCGGGCGCGCCGGTACCGAGCTTGCGCTGGACGGCCTGCCCGAGCTTCGCCCGGGCTGCGCGAGCCGCACGCGCGACCCCGACGTCGCCGCGACGCTCGCCGCCCGCCGCGCCCGGGCCGAGGGCCGCCTGCGGGCCCGCGCCCTCGAGGTGGGCGCACTCGAGGACGTCTTCGAAGCGCTGCACGACCGCGGCCTGACCGACGGGTTGCCGGTGGTCCCGCCGACGCCGGAGCGCGTCGTGGGCATGCTCGAGCACACCGGCCGGGACCCGCAGGAGGTCGTGGGCGCGGTGCCGCCCTACGGCGGGGACGCGACCGTCGAGAAGGTCGCGATCAATGCGGTAATGGCCGGCTGCCCCGGGGAGGTCCTGCCGATCGTGCTGGCGGCGGTGGAGGCGGCGTGCGTCGAGTCGTTCGCGTGGCACGGCCTGATCGCGACCACCTACCCGGCCGGCCCGACGATCGTCGTGTCCGGCCCGCTGGCGGCGGACGTCGGGATGAACGCCGCGGGCAACGCGCTCGGCCAGGGCAACCGGGCCAACGTGACCGTCGGCCGGGCGCTGCAGCTCGTGGGCTGGAATGTCGGGGGCGGGCGCCCGGGCGTCGAGGACCGGGCCACTCACGGTCAGATGGGCAAGCTCGGCTCGTGCTTCGCCGAGCGGCTGGACGACACGGCGCCGTGGCCCGGGCTGGCGCAGGATCGTGGAGTCCCCGCGGGTGAGACCGGCGTCACGCTGATGGCCACCGAAGGTCCGCGCGTGATCGTGGACCAGTTGGCGCGCGAGCCCGAGGGCCTGTGCGCCTCGCTGGCGCTCGCGCTCGAGTC